>JALZVZ010000155.1 GCA_023299945.1 Altererythrobacter sp.
TCTAAACCAGCCTTGATTGCTCCACAGCGGCCGCCACAAAACCTGCGAACAACGGATGCGGATCAAACGGCCGCGATTTCAATTCTGGATGGAATTGCACCCCCACAAACCATGGATGGTCAGGCCGCTCGACAATTTCGGGCAGTAAGCCATCGGGCGACATGCCTGAAAAAACCAGACCCTGCGCCTGCAACCGGTCGATATAGGCCGCATTGACCTCATACCGATGACGGTGGCGCTCAGAAATTTCCAAAGCCCCGCCATAAATTTGCGCAACATGGCTGTTCTCGCTCAGCTTAGCATCATAAGCGCCCAAACGCATCGTTCCGCCCATATCGCCGCCTTCTTGGCGCTCCTGAATGCCCTCTTCACTCATCCACTCAGTGATAATGCCAACAACAGGCTCAGCAGTATCGCCAAACTCGGTCGAAGAGGCTCTCTCAACACCAGCAGCACGCGCCGCCTCGACGCAGGCCATTTGCATGCCAAGACAAATACCGAAGAAAGGCACGTTCCGCTCACGGGCAAAGCGCACACTAGAAATTTTGCCTTCACTGCCGCGCTCACCAAAGCCGCCCGGCACAAGGATGCCGTGCAAAGGCTCTAGAGCGGCGATGATCTCTTCCTCATCGCCTGTGAATATCTCGGCGTCGATCCAGCGAATATTGACTTTGACGCGGTTGGCCATTCCGCCATGAACCAGCGCCTCGTTCAAGGATTTATACGCGTCTTGCAGTCCGACATATTTGCCAACCACGCCAATCGTTACTTCGCCCTCGGGGTTTTCACGGCGGTCCACCACATCATTCCAGCGGCTAAGATCAGGGTCTTTTGCATCGGTTATACCAAAGCCGCGCAAAACCTCGCCATCAAGGCCCGCCTCGTGATATTGCAGCGGAACAGAGTAAATTGAGGACGCATCCAGAGCCGGGATCACAGCTTCTTTGCGCACATTGCAGAAATTGGCGATTTTGGTGCGTTCGCCATCGGGAATCGGATGCTCTGCACGGCACAAAAGCACATCTGGCTTAATACCAAGGCTGGCCAGCTCGCGCACGGAATGCTGCGTTGGCTTGGTCTTAAGCTCACCAGCGGCTGCAATATAGGGAACCAATGTCACATGGACGCTCAAAGTTTGCAGAGGCTCCAAATCATAACGCAGCTGCCGGATCGCCTCCATGAAAGGAAGCGATTCGATGTCGCCGACCGTGCCGCCAATTTCGCATAGGATAAAATCATGGCCATCCTGATCGGCAAGGGCGAATTCTTTGATCGCATCGGTAACATGCGGGATCACTTGCACAGTTGCGCCAAGATAGTCCCCTCGACGCTCCTTAGCGATGATATCGCGGTAAACGCGGCCTGAGGTGATATTGTCGGACTGGCGTGCAGAGACGCCGGTAAAGCGTTCGTAATGCCCCAGATCCAGATCCGTCTCTGCCCCATCATCGGTGACATAAACCTCGCCGTGTTGATAGGGGCTCATCGTCCCTGGATCGACATTCAGATAGGGGTCAAATTTACGAATACGCACCTTATACCCGCGCGCTTGTAGAAGCGCAGCGAGACTAGCTGCCATGAGACCTTTGCCGAGCGAGGAGACCACGCCGCCGGTGATGAAAATGTACCGCGCCATGGGAGGAAAGGCTTAAGGAGGGTTTTGGATTCGGCGCAAGCAAATTGCGCAGGCTTTGTTCCGCAATCCACAGGTGCGGGTTAAAAGCCGGCCCTATTCAGCCGTTTCTGAGAGCGGGTCGGCATTTGTCGCAGGCGTCGCCGCTGGAACATCGCCCTGTGCTGCGCCAGCCAAAGGATCAGCAGGCTGCGCCAATGGATCGACAGGTTGGGCCGCAACATTGCGATCAATGTCTGAGGTGATTTCGCTACCGCCAGTTGCTCGCACAGCGACAGCTGCCAAAACAATCGACAAAATCACAAAGGTAATTGCGAGCCATTTGGTTGCACGGGTGAGAAAGTCTGCAGAACCACGAGCGCCCATTACACCGCCTGGGCTGCCACCAATGCCCAATCCGCCGCCTTCGGAGCGCTGCATAAGGATCACGGCAACCAAAGCCGCCGCGACTATGGCTTGAACAACGGTAAGAAACAGGAAAAGCGACATATGTGTTCAATTCTCTTTGTAAGGTTCGCGTGATTTAGGGGGCCCGCCGCCTTTCGGCAAGGCCTCCATAATCAAAGGTCTATTCCTCAAACGCGTCAGCAGCCGCCGCGGCGATGCCCATAAAGCTGTCTGCAGCAAGGCTTGCCCCGCCAACCAAAGCGCCGCCAACCTCTGGCACACTCATCAATTCACGCGCATTTTCAGGCTTCACAGAACCGCCATAAATAATTCGGACTTCTGCGCCTTGCTCTGCTCCGTAAAGGTCAACCAACAGCTTCCGGATGGCCGCATGAACCGCGCCAATATCATCCGGCGTCGCGGTTTTGCCCGTTCCGATCGCCCAGATGGGTTCATAAGCGATGGTGAGCTTTTCAGCTGCATTGCCCATTTTAGGAAGCGAGGCGCTCAATTGCTTTGTTACGAATGCGAGCTCTTTGCCTTTGTCGCGAACATCTTCTGATTCGCCGCAACACAAGATGACAGCGAGACTAGCACCGAGCGCCGCTTGAACCTTTTTCTTAACACTCGCGTCGGTTTCGCCGTGACCGCCGCGCCGCTCGCTATGGCCTAGGATCACGAATTTTGCCCCGGCATCGGCCGCCATCGCAGCAGAAATATCGCCAGTGTAAGCACCGCTCTCTGACTGGTGGCAGTCTTGTGCACCAACCCAAATCTGATCTGCTTCTTTATGCACAGCGTGGATAAGCGTAGCCGGCGGCGCAATCGCAACCTCGACTTTCATCAAACGCTGGGCAGCACGATCGATCGCACGCGCCTCTGATAGCATGGCACGTGTGCCATTCATCTTCCAATTGCCGACAATATAAGGCCGCTGGGCCATGAGTATTTCCTAAAATCAAAACCGAATCTGTTCTTCGGTCTTATGGGGGGTAAGGCGGCATCCCGCTAGCCGAGGCAATCAATTCAGTCAAAACCCTTCGACACCTGTTGCGAGCAGGTCGCATGGCCGATAGAGCATTATTTAAGTTTAACGAGGCATTTCTTCGCCACTTTTGTATCAAGGCCCAGCTTTACCCATGATCAGTTTCTTCCGCAGAATATTTAGCTCCAAGCTCGGACTCGCCATCACTCTCGCCTTTATCGGCTTGATAGCATTGGCTTTTGCAAGCGCAGACGTCTCTGGAACGGGGACGTTTGGCGGCATTTCAAGTAGCGATTCTGTTGCCGTTGTGGGCGATGAGAAAATAGGCATAGCCGAATTCGCACGCACAACAAATTCTGCTGTGGATCAAATTCGCCAAGACACGCCGACCATCACAATGCGCGCATTTATAAATAATGACGGATTGAAAGATGTGCTTGACCGCATGATCGACCGCACCACGTTGTCGGAATATGCTCGCCAATTTGGGCTGAGAGCTGGGGATAACCTTGTAAATAGTGAAATTATGCAAATGCCAGCGTTCCGCGGGCCTGACGGAAACTTCTCTCAGGCGGCATATGAGAGCTTGCTGGTCCAGCGCAGTCTAACCGATGGCCTGGTTCGCAATGATTTGATGCAAGGTCTTTTGAATGACCAAATGACGCTGACCGCTGTGCGCGGTGCGCGCATGCCCAACAAATTTGCCGAGCGTTATGCCGGATTGTTGAGCGAAAGCCGCAAGGGCTCAATTGCATTCATCCCAAGCGGCGTTTTCGCGCCTAAGGATGATCCTAGCGATGAAAAGCTCAAGGCTTTCTATGCAGCAAATACAACGAAATATCTGCGCCCAGAACGTCGCACAGTTCGCTTCGCTACTTTCGGAGAGCAGCATATTGATACGCGCATTGTTCCTTCAGCTGCAGAAATCGCAGCGCGGTTCGAACGCGACAAAGCGGACTATGCGGCATCGGATATCCGCAGCTTTACTCGCGTCATTGTTCCAACCGAAGATGCAGCAAAAGCCATCAAGGATAAGGTCGAAGGCGGTGCAACACTCAGCGCGGTGGCACAAGAGGCTGGCTTTAGCGCTTCAGAAGTGGCGGCCACCGACCGCGCAGCCTACACCTCTGACACAAGCAGCGCCCTTGCCGATGCTGCGTTTACGGCTGCACGCGGAACGATCGCCGATCCCGTTCGCGGAACACTTGGTTGGCATGTGACACGCGTGGATAGCGCTGAGAAACGCGCCGCACGTTCATTGGCAGACGTCACTCCAGAAATTCGCACCGTTCTGACGCAAGAATTGCAGATAAAGGCTCTGGCCGATCTCAGCGCCCGCATCGAAGAAGAGGTGGATGGCGGCACGCCGCTTACTGAAATCGCTAAGGATTTGCGCGTTGAGGTGACGACGACCAAGCCGCTGACTGCCGATGGCCGGGTTTATGGCAGCGCGCAAGAAACCGCGCCGCAGGAATTGGCAGGTGTCCTAAAGACCGCTTTCGATATGGAAGAGGGCGAACCACAATTGGCGGAAATCACCCGCGGCGAGACGTTCCTGATTTATGAAACCACAGAAATCACCGAAAGCTCGACTGCGCCCCTTGATGAAATCAAAGATCAAGTCATCGCTGGTTGGAAGCTGGACGAAGGCGCGAAATTGGCCAAGGCTGCCACCGATCGCATCTTAAAGCGTATGGCTGATGAGAGCTCCTTGAGTGCAGCGGTTGGCAAGGAAGAAGAACGCTTGCCCCCTGCTGAAAACGTGAATTTGAACCGTAGTCAAATCGTTGGTCAGGATCGCCAAGTTCCGCCGCCACTTGCTCTGCTGTTTTCAATGGCCACAGGCACAACTAAGAAACTGGAGGCGGCCAACAACCTTGGTTGGTTCGTTGTCGATTTGGACGAGATCTCAGCAGGCAGTGCAGAGGGCAATGATCAATTGATCGCCGCTGCGGCTCAGCAATTGCAGGCCGCACTTGTGGCTGAATACACGCAGCAATTGACCGCTGCGATGAGCGAGGAAATCGGCGTTGAACGCAATGATGCGGCGATCGAAGCCGTGCGCAAGCAATTGCTCGGCGAGACATAACAACTGGCAATGCCGAACCAAAACGCGCCTTTAAACGCTGAGCAGGCGTGCCGTGATCTCGGCGCGGGCAAGCCCTCGCTTGTCTGGCGCAAAATCATCGCGGACACCGAAACACCTGTGGGTGCAGCCGCCAAGTTGATCGAAGCAGAGCGCGGTGACTTTTTGCTGGAATCGGTTGAAGGCGGAGAGGTTCGCGGGCGTTATTCCTTGCTTGGGCTAGACCCTGATTTGGTATTCCGTGCCTCTGGCGAGACGTCTGAAGTCAACACGATTTGGCGCCATGACCGTGCCGCCTTTGCGCCCTTGCGGAGCGATGGACTGAGTGAATTGCGCAAGTTGGTCGCGTCATGCCGGATTGATGTGCCGCCCGAATTACCGCCAGCCCTTGCGTGCATTGTCGGCTATTTCGGATATGAGACAATCGGACTGGTCGAGGATTTACCCCGCGCCGCTGACAGCCCGCTTGAACTGCCCGATATGTTGTTTGTGCGCCCCACGCTAATCTTGGTCTTTGACAGCCTGTCGGACGAGCTTTTTTGTGTGGCCCCTATTTGGCAGGCGCATGACCCCGCCATCGCTGTTACGCAGGCCGGAGAGCGCATCGACTACGCCCTTGCAAAGCTTTCGAATGCACCAGTGCCGCGCATAGAAGCGACTAATTTACCCGGAATGGAATTGACCCCTGTGCTGGAGGCGGATGAATACAAGTCTATGGTCGCAAAGGCCAAGGACTACATTCTTGCAGGCGACGTTTTTCAGGTGGTTCTCGCCCAGCGTTTCACTTGCCCGTTTCCGCTGCCACCGCTCGCGCTGTACCGCGCTTTGCGGCGCGTAAACCCCTCGCCTTTCTTGTATTTTCTTGACCTGCCCGGATTTGCCGTCGTCGGATCAAGCCCTGAGATATTGGTGCGCGTTCGCCCCAATGCTGCAGGCGAAAGTGAAGTGACCATCCGGCCGATCGCAGGCACGCGCCCGCGCGGAGCCGATGCCGCAGAAGATGACGCCAATGAAGCAAGCCTGCTCGCTGACGCTAAAGAACGCGCAGAGCATCTCATGCTGCTTGATTTGGGGCGCAATGATGTCGGCCGCGTTGCAGCACGCGGTTCAGTTGAAGTCACCTCCAGCTTCACCACCGAACGATACAGCCATGTCATGCATATTGTTAGCAATGTGATCGGCACACTTGCGCCAAAAAATGATGCGCTCGATGCTCTGTTTGCAGGCTTTCCCGCTGGCACGGTCAGCGGTGCACCCAAGATACGCGCCTGCGAAATAATCGCTGAATTGGAAGGCGAGGCACGCGGCGCCTATGCTGGCGGGGTCGGCTATTTTGCTCCAGATGGCTCAGTTGACAGCTGCATCGTTTTACGCACAGCGGTCGTCAAAGACGGGGTGATGCATGTGCAGGCAGGCGCAGGTATCGTGGCTGATAGCGATCCCGATTATGAATTGGCGGAGTGCAAGGCCAAGGCTGGCGCGCTTATCGCAGCAGCAAAAGAGGCGGCCAATGTCGCCACTGAAATAGGGTACGGACAATGAGAACAGCCGGGATGCAGCGTAAATTCTTGAGCGTGGCCGCAGGCGCACTGGCTCTGGCGTCCTGCAATCAGCAGCCTGCCGGCGAGCCGGTCATGCGTACAGAAATTGGCTCTGGCGAAATGGAGGAGATTGCAGCAGCCCCCTCGCCCCAGCCCAATGGATCCACCAAGGTGGAAGAAGTGAACGTCAATTCCGATTGCAAGCCCGCCAATTTCGAAGGCGTTGCCCTCACCCATTGTATTGCAGACCCATCCAAGCACCGCATCACCACCGCCTATCAAGATAAGGCTGGCAAGCCGTTTAGATCCTTGCGGGCTTATGCCGACGCGATTGGGCGAGAGGCAGACAATGTCGCCTTTGCCATGAATGCAGGCATGTTCGACAAGAAGGGCGCGCCGCTCGGCTATTACGTCGAGAAATCCAAACGCACGGTCGAGCTCAACCGAGGCGATGGGGCGGGCAACTTCCATATGAAGCCCAATGGCGTTTTCTATGGCAGCGGCGGCGCATGGCGCTCAACCAGCACCGAATGGTTCTTCAAAACGGTGCGCGACCGTCCGCAATTTGGCACGCAATCGGGACCGATGCTGGTCACAGGCAGCAACCTTCATCCAGAGATTGCAGAGAATGGCCCTTCGCGTGCGATCCGCAATGGCGTGGGCGTCGATGCGGCAGGCAAAGCGCATTTTGTTTTGTCGGAGGCGCCGATATCCTTTGGGCAATTGGCGCGCTACTTTAAGGATGAGCTTAAGGTTCAAAACGCGCTTTATCTCGACGGCAGTGTTTCTGCCTTGTGGGATCCGGCAACAGAACGATTGGATGTCGGCGCGCCTATTGGCCCGATTATCGTAGTGACGAACCGCGAGGCAGGCGGATGAACCAAAAAGACGCTCCCGACATTCTTGTCATCGACAATTACGACAGCTTCACATTCAACCTCGTCCATTATCTGATGGAGCTTGGCGCAAATGTCCGCGTAGAGCGCAATGATGCGATGACCACTGCTGAGGCTTTGGGAACAAATGCGGCGGGTTTTCTGATCTCCCCTGGGCCATGCACTCCCAATGAGGCGGGCATCAGCTTAGAGCTCGTAGCAGCCTGCGCAGATGCGGCAAAACCTCTGCTGGGTGTGTGTTTAGGCCACCAAAGTATTGGGCAACATTTCGCCGGAACCGTTAAGCGCGGCGGCTTGATGCATGGCAAAACCTCACCTGTCACCCACGACGGGAGCGGCGTGTTTTCGCAGCTGCCCTCGCCTTTCACAGCGACACGCTATCACAGCCTCGTGGTCGAAGGGCAAAGCGATGACTTGCACATCAATGCAACATCAGATGATGGCTTCACCATGGGCTTTCGTCATACTGAGCTTCCTATTCACGGCGTGCAATTCCACCCTGAAAGCATTGCGACGCAGCACGGCCATGCCCTGCTTGCAAACTTTATGAAAATTTGCGGCCTAACGCCTGAGAACATACAAAAATGACCACTCTACCAAACGGCGACACTCCCCTCTCGGCAATCGAAGCAGAGCACGCATTTGGCACGTTGCTCGATGGGGAAACCAGCGAGGACGCTATTGAGCGCTTTCTTATCGCTTTGTCTGATCGCGGCGAAACGGCAGAAGAAATTGCCGGTGCCGCGCGGGCTTTGCGTGCGCGGTTAATCCCGATCAATGCGCCAGAGGGTGCAATTGATGTATGCGGCACAGGCGGCGATGGGCACCACACGCTCAATGTCTCCACCGCCGTTAGTCTCGTCGTCGCATCCTGCGGCGTACCAGTGGCCAAACATGGCAACCGCGCAGCCTCTTCGAAAGCTGGCGCGGCCGACACATTGGAGGCGCTGGGCCTAGATATGGACGCGGCAGGGCGCACAGCAGAAAAGACACTTGCGGAGATTGGCATCTGCTTCCTATTTGCCAAGAACCACCACCCTGCGATGGGCCGCATTCAGCCCATCCGCCAGCGTCTCGGGCGGCGTACAATCTTCAATCTCATGGGCCCGCTATCCAATCCTGCGCGCGTCTCCAGTCAGCTTATCGGCATAGCGCGCCCAGCCTATGTTCCCATCTATGCCGATGCTTTGGCGAAATTGGGAACGGGTCGTTCGTTGATCATTTCCGGCGATGAGGGTCTGGACGAACTCAGCCTTGCAGGCGGCAACGAAGTTGCAGAAGTGCGCGGCAATAGCTTTCAAATGAAGCGGATTTTCCCTCAGGACGCAGGCCTTCCCAATGCACCGGTTGAGGCGATCAGGGGCGATGATGCAGTCCATAATGCCGCCGCGCTCAAGGCTTTGCTGACCGGAGCGCTCGGCCCTTACCGCGATGCGGTTTTGTTCAATGCGGCAGGATCGTTGATGGTGGCAGATAAGGGTTCTGATTGGACGGAACGTGTCGCCATGGCTGCCGATGCTTTAGATTCAGGACGTGCGCATGATTTGCTAGCGCGTTGGATCGAGATGGCAGTATGAACAAGCTCGATGAAATTTGCGCCACCAAACGCGAGGAGGTCACGGCACGAAAAGCGGCGACTACGGTTGCGGAATTAACAGCGCGCGGTTCTGAGCAAACTGCACCGAGGGGCTTCGAGGCTGCTTTAAGAAAAGCGTCGGCAACAGGCTTTGGCCTTATCGCTGAGATAAAGAAGGCTTCTCCGTCAAAGGGCCTGATCCGCGCGGATTTCCGCCCTGCTGACCACGCACAAGCTTACCAGGCTGGCGGCGCGGCCTGTTTGTCCGTTCTAACCGATGCGCCTTATTTCCAAGGGCACGATGATTATCTGGTGGAAGCCCGCTTAGCTTGCACCCTGCCCGCTTTGCGTAAGGATTTCATGGTAGATCCATGGCAAGTGACAGAGGCCCGCGCCTTTGGCGCTGATGCGATTTTGATCATTGTTGCCGCCTTGGAAGATACCGCAATGGCAGAGATAGAGGCCGCCGCCGTCGAGCTCGGCATGGATGTCCTTGTGGAAGTACATGATGAGGCAGAGATGGAGCGTGCCCATGCGCTTAAATCCAAACTAATCGGGGTCAATAATAGAGACCTCAAACGTTTTGTCACAGACCTTGGTGTAACCGAACGCTTGGCTCCGCTCGCCCCAGAAGGCTCGCTGCTTGTCGGCGAAAGTGGGATTGCAAGCCATGCCGATTGCGCACGGCTTGCCAAATCTGGCGTGCGCACTTTTCTGGTTGGCGAAAGCCTGATGCGCGCAGATGATATTACAGCGGCCACGCGTGAACTTTTAGCAAACTAGCTACTGTCGCGGCGCGCAATCGCATGGCATAACGCGGGCATGACCAATAAACTCACACATATTGACGCTGCCGGCGATGCCCGCATGGTCGATGTCGGAGCAAAGCCTCCCACCACTCGGCTGGCTGTCGCAGGAGGCATAATCACCATGACCGCAGAGGCTTTGACGGCTGTCAAAGCAGGTAATGCGCCTAAAGGTGATGTGCTGGGCACGGCGCGAATTGCCGGTATTATGGCAGCAAAGAAAACGGGCGAGCTAATCCCCATGTGCCACCCGCTGGCATTGGACGCTGTCAATGTCGACTTTGCGTTTGAAGCGGATCACATAGCGGTCACAGCCACCGTCTCACTCACCGGCAAAACTGGCGTTGAGATGGAGGCAATTGTCGCTGTCACCACCGCGCTCGTAACGATTTACGACATGGCCAAGGCGCTGGATAAAGGCATGGTCATTGGCTCGGTCAAATTGCTGGAGAAGCGCGGCGGCAAAAGCGGGCATTGGATTGCTGAGGGGCATGAGGCGCTATGAAACCGGCCCTGACTCTAGAAGAAGCGCAGGCCCGTGTCCTGGCATTGGCGCAAACCATGCCGAGCGAGGATGTGCCGCTTGCCCGCGCCTGTGGCCGATATTTAAGCCAAGACATTGCAAGCCGTCGCACACAGCCCTCCGCCGATTTATCCGCGATGGATGGCTATGCAATTGGACCAGACAGGCCAGACGATGATCAGTGGCAACTCGTCGGTGAGAGCCGCGCAGGCACATCTTGGGGCAAGGAATTAAAAACCGGAGAGACGGTTCGCATCTCCACTGGCGCGCATGTACCAAAAGGCGCAGATCGAATACTAATTCAAGAGAATGCGAATGTGGAAGGCAATAATGTCGCCCTCACAAGCGATTACCCCTCTTCCATGCGCCATGTCAGGCAAAGAGGATTTGATTTTGCAAAGGGTGATGCTCTGATCGAGGCAGGCACAAGGCTCCACGCTGCGCATATCGCGCTTGCTGCAAGCGCTGGGCACTCAGATGTTCCCGTAGCCCGCGCACCGCATGTAGCGATCTTGGATAGCGGCGATGAACTGGTTGCGGACCCTGCCTCGGCAACAGAACACGAACTTCCTGCCAGCAATGGCATTATGCTCGAGGCAATGGTTGCGTCCTTGGGCTGTACTGTCTCGCGGCTTGGCCCGGTCGGTGATGATGCGGAGGCTTTGGCCAACGCATTGGAAGGCGCAGAAGATGCTGACATATTGATAACCACTGGTGGAGCCTCAGTGGGCGATCACGATTTGATGCAGCCTGCGCTGAAAGCATGGGGCGCGGAAATGGATTTTTGGCGAGTCGCGATGAAACCGGGCAAACCCATCATGCTGGCAACCCGCGCAAATTCAACGGGCCGCAAACAGGTCATATTCGGCCTGCCGGGCAATCCAGTATCAGCCTATGTCACCGCCTTCCACTTTGCCATGCCCGTCATCCGTGCAAGCATGGGAGCAAGCAAACCTGCGAACGCTGCACTGCAATTACCAGCGGGCTCGATACTGCCGGCTATCGGTCCTCGCCGCGAATTCATGCGGGCATATTGGAACGGCATATCGGTAACACCGGTTGGATCACAGGACTCAAGCGCTTTGGCCGCACTTTCCCACGCCAATTGCTTAATTGACCGTCCTGCGCAGTCTGCCAAGGCAGAACCAGGCGATATCGTCCCCGTCTACCTCTTAGGGAATGGCCACGCTTGACTTGAAGACAAAGGTTGCCTAATTGTTCCTTATTCGTTCACTATATAGGTGGATGAAACCTAAGGCGAGCAAAGAGGAGAATCGCCATGCTGACGGCTAAGCAGCACGAATTGATCCAGTTTATCCAACAACGCTTGGAGGACACTGGAATTTCGCCCAGTTTTGAAGAAATGAAAGAGGCGCTTGATCTCAAAAGCAAGTCTGGTGTTCACCGCTTGATTTCAGCTTTGGAGGAGCGCGGCTTTATCCGTAGATTGCCGAACCGTGCACGCGCATTGGAGGTAATTAAGCAACCAGAAGATGCAACGCCTGCAACCGCTGCACGCGCAGCTGCGGCCAATGGTGCTGTTTCTCGGCTGAAGACGCCTGCTGCAACTGCCCCGCAACCGGCCAATGATGTGATCGAAATCCCGTTGCATGGCAGGATTGCAGCAGGCGCCCCGATTGAAGCGCTAGAAGGTCAAACCAGCCTTCCTGTGCCAGCGGCATTACTAGGCCCGGGCGAACATTATGCTCTCGAAGTATCGGGAGATTCGATGATTGAGGCAGGGATTTTTGACGGTGATTTTGCTCTTGTGAAACGCACTGATAGCGCTCGGAGCGGCGAGATCGTGGTGGCTTTGGTTCGCAATGAAGAAGCCACGCTGAAATATCTTGCCAAGGAAGACGGCATGGTGCGGCTCGATCCTGCCAATGCCGCTTACGACGCGCAGGTTTACAACCCGAGCGAGGTTGTCGTGCAGGGCAAACTGGCTGGCTTGCTGCGGCGCTACCACTAAGGCTTACAAGAAATTCCCCCCGCGTGGGCGGGCATCGAAACAGGCCTCTTCAGATATGGTCTGCATGCTGTCCCAGCTGACATCCACCTTACCTGGTTAGGGTGGTTATCGAGGCTCGCCCCGCCACCATCCATGCGCGCCCTGCCCGCTGGCAACGGTTTTGACTTTGCGATCAGCCAGCGTAATTGCAAGGCCGCCGCTGCTCTCCAGCATATTGCGATCAGCCTTTAGCCATTTGGGCCGGCACGAGCTTGGCAGCCAGCGGTCAGCAATTACGATATCGGCGCGCTCACATGCAGCGGCCAACGCACGCACCTCGACCCGCTCCCGGTTGCGCGCCATCAATAGTGACCAATCGCGCGCGCCGCGGGTGATTGTCACAACGCAAAATTCATTAGAGCATTGCGCGCCCTCCCAATCAGCCAGCGGAATGGCCTCGCTCTTCACACTGGCCAATTCCAAAAGGTTATCTTTAGAATAGGATGACCGGCTGTCGCGCAAGCTAAGCAAACGTCTCTCTCCGCTGGCCTTGTCTTCCATCGTAATACCAACATGGCGGCCATCGCTGGAAATCAGAACATCGGGAATGGGCGTCAAAAGCAGCATGATTGTGGCGGCACAAATCGGCACAAAGCCAAGCAATCGGTAACCTCCTTTCCACAAGGCTAGCCAAAGCGATCCTGCTATAAATAGGGCGTAATTTAACCAGCTCATTTGCGGCATTAAATTCACAGCCCCAGGCTGCTCAGCGGTAAAATGTGCAATGCCCAAGAGAAGCTCTAGAGACTTGCCGGCCAGCCACCAAAATGGAGCGCCAAGACCAACTGTATCAAACACCAGTGCAATCGCGATCAGCGGCATAGATGCGAAGGTAACCAGGGGTATAGCGATGACATTGGCGAGCGCTCCGTAAACACCAGCGCGGTGGAAATGGAACAAAACAATTGGCATCAGGGCAATCTCGATGACAAAGCCTGTCACCAACAGCATGAAAGCTCGCCGTGATATGGTTGCTGCCCAATCCTCCTCGCGCGGGGCCAAGAACGCTCGCACGGGGGCACAATTATGCAAAGCAACGATAGCGATCACAGCGGCAAAGCTCATCTGGAAACTGGGCCCAATCAGCGATTCTGGCCAAAATAGCATTACAAAAAATGCAGCAGCCGCCACCATTCTCAGCGACAGTGCATCGCGGCCCATCGCCAACGCAATCAACACCAATACTGCGCCAACACAGCTGCGAACGGTTGGGACCTCTGCGCCAGTTAGCAATGTATAGCCAATGCCAACCAAAGCACCGACCCCTGCTGCAACAACCGGGAGGCGCACTCGCAAAACCAGTCCCGGCCATAGCGCCAAAAGCTTCAGCGCGATTATATAGCCGGCTGCGATCACTGCGCTGACATGCAGACCGCTGATTGAGAGCAGATGGGTAAGCCCCGAATCCCGCATAGCCTCCTCGTCAGCTTCCGAAATTCCGCCGCGATCACCGCTCGCAAATGCAGCTGCGATCGAGCCGGGCGAACCGCTTAAGCGCTCGCGCACGTGGCTTGATAAGAACCGCTGCACTACGGGCAATCCGCTGTCATTTTTTGACCGCTGAACAATGTCGATTTCGCCAACCAAAGAGCCGGTGGCCGCCAATCCTTTGAACCAGGCAGCACGCGCAAAATCATAACCGCCTGGCAGCATCGGCGAGGCTGGAGGCATCATGCGAACACGCATCTCTAAAATGGCGCCCTCCGCCATACCTTCATCGATATACTCAAGCGGCACATTTACACGAATCTTGCGCGCTGTGCCGGTCGACACGTCACGTACGGCCATCGTTAGCCGGACACGGTCGCGTGCAGGTTGGTCTTCTCGCGCCAAAACTCGGCCTTGAACACTCTCCACCCCAGGACGATCAACGGCCTCTGCCCCTACGACTTCGGAGCGCACCCAAATCAGCGAAATGCCTAGGGCGAACATTAATCCCAAAGCGATCATTCCGGCGCGCAAATGCGGCCGATCATCAGCGGGATCTTCGGCCTCTATTCGCAGCAAAGCAGCTCCGGCCAATGCCAATAAAAGGCCAAGCCCAATCGCCGATGCCCACTGCCATGGCGACTTCAAAGCAAACCAAGTTACAATTCCGCCGCCCAAAACAACTGCCAACCAAGGCGCACGGTCGAAACCAGCGCCAGCCAAGAAGCGCTCGACAAAAGCTGTGATGCTGGACAATGTGGGGAGCTTACGCCTAGGGCGCGGCTCTGGCATAGTCCCGCCACTGATGCTCCCTTCGATGGGTATCATGGGCGTGTTCTCTTTTACGATTAACAGCTCCAGTATCAGAAAGCGTAATATAAATAATGGCAAGTAAAAGTGACACAGCCGTAGTAACACGCTTCGCGCCCTCGCCAACTGGATTTCTTCATTTAGGCGGTGCGCGAACAGCTTTATTTAACTGGCTCTACGCCCGCCACTATGGCGGCAAGGCATTGCTCCGAATTGAAGACACAGACAAGAAACGCTCAACACAAGAAGCTATCGATGCGATCCTAGGCGGCTTGGATTGGCTCGGCTTGGACTATGATGAGGCCCCAACCTTCCAATCAAAGCAAGCGCAGCGCCACACAGAAGTTGCGCATAAATTGCTGGCGGCCGGCCATGCATATAAGTGTTTTGCCACTCAGGAAGAACTGGAGGCCATGCGCGCAGAACAGCGCGAGCAGAAATTGCCGCTGCGCTATGACGGTCGCTGGCGCGACCGCGATCCGTCCGAAGCGCCGGAAGGCGCGAGCTTCACCGTCAGGCTCAAAACTCCGATCGCAGGCGATGTGACTATTCCGGATGCCGTTCAGGGCGATGTTTCGGTCAAGAACGAGGAGCTGGATGATTATATCATCCTTCGTGCTGACGGCACACCGACATATATGCTGGCTGTTGTGGTTGACGATCATGACATGGGGGTCACGCATGTGATCCGCGGCGATGACCATTTGAACAATGCCTTCCGCCAACTGCCGATCTATTCCGCTATGGATGATATAGAGGGCGGTTGGCCGCTACCCACATATGCACATATCCCGCTAATCCATGGCGCAGACGGTGCCAAATTGTCAAAGCGTCACGGCGCAGTTGGGGTTGAGGCCTACCGTGATGAACTTGGTATATTGCCTGAGGCGATGTTCAATTATTTGCTCCGGCTTGGCTGGGCCTCGGGCGACCGGGAAGAGATCACGCGCGCCGAGGCGATAGAACTGTTTGGCCTCAAAGGCGTTGGCAAAAGCCCTTCGCGCTTTGATTTGAAAAAGCTTGAGAACCTGAACGGCCATTATATCCGCGAGGCTGATGATGCGTTGTTGGCCGGTTTGGCCGCGCCGCTTATTGGTCAGGCCGCGAACACCGCACTGCTGGAAAAAGCCATGCCAGTGCTCAAACCGCGCGCCAAAAACCTGAATGAGCTGGCTGAAGGCGCTGGTTTTCTCTTCGCAAAACAACCAATCGCGATGACCGAAAAGGCAGCAAAAGCGCTTGATGCCGACGGGCGCGCGCGCCTGACCATCCTTTCTGAACGGTTTCGGGCCGAAAAAGACTGGACATTTGAGGCACTCGAAGCCACTACGAAGTCAACCGCTGAAGCTCACGAATTGGGCTTCGGCAAGCTAGCGCAGCCCTTGCGCGCAGCCCTTACCGGAACGATGAATTCGCCCGGTATCTTCGATGTTCTGGTCCTACTTGGACGGGAAGAGGCTCTTGCACGGATTGACGCGCAGGCAGCACCAACCGCCTAAGTTTGTGGAAAAAGACCAGATATCGCAGCGCGGCTGATCAGTGATCGGGCAGCGTCAAAAGAATGTAAGGAGACAGAATTTGGCGGACAAGCAAGCAAAGCTCGACTTTGGTGGTAATACCTTTGATTTTCCGGTGCTGGAGGGCGCAACTGGCCCCGATGTCATCGATATTCGCAAGCTCTACGGCCAAACTGGCGCGTTCACTTTTGATCCTGGCTACAAATCGACTGCCTCTTGCGAGAGCGCGCTGACATATATCGATGGTAATGAAGGCGTGTTGCTGCATCGAGGCTACCCTATTGGTCAGTTAGCGGAACATTCCAGCTTTATGGAAACAGCGTATTTGCTGCTCAATGGCGAATTACCGCAGGCAGATGAACTCACTGATTTCAACGATACGATTACGCGGCACACTATGCTGCATGATCAGCTCAACAAATTTTACTACGGCTTCCGTCGTGATGCGCACCCAATGGCGATCATGTGCGGAGTGGTTGGCGCTCTGTCAGCTTTCTATCATGACAGTACCGATATCTCTGATCCGGAACACCGTAAGATTAGCTCACACCGCTTGATCGCCAAAATGCCGACAATTGCGGCTATGGCCTATAAATACTCAATCGGTCAGCCTTTCATGCAACCGGATAATTCGCTGAGCTATACCGGCAATTTCCTGCGCATGACTTTCGGCGTTCCCGCTGAACCGTATGAAGTTATCCCTGCAGTTGAGCGCGCGATGGACCGGATTTTTATCCTCCACGCCGATCATGAGCAAAACGCCTCGACATCAACCGTACGCCTTGCCGGTTCATCGGGCGCGAACCCGTTTGCCTGTATGGCAGCCGGTATTGCATGCCTTTGGGGCCCGGCGCACGGCGGTGCCAATGAAGCAGCGCTCAACATGCTGAAAGAAATCGGCACACCTGACCGTATTCCGCACTACATTGAGCGTGCGAAAGACAAGAACGACCCGTTCCGCCTGATGGGCTTTGGCCACCGTGTTTATAAAAACCATGACCCACGGGCGACTGTAATGCAAAAGACAGTGCGCGAAGTGTTTGAAGCTTTGAACGTGACAGATCCAGTCTTCGAAACTGCACTGCAGCTTGAGGAAATGGCGCTGAACGACGATTATTTCAAAGAGAAGAAACTGTTCCCGAATGTCGATTTCTACTCAGGTATCATCCTGTCAGCCATCGGCTTCCCGACCACAATGTTCACCGCATTGTTTGCGCTGGCCCGCACGGTGGGCTGGGTTGCACAATGGAACGAAATGATTTCTGATCCAGCACAGGTAATTGGCCGTCCGCGTCAACTTTACACTGGCCCGACGAGCCGTGACTACGTGCCAGTCAATAAGCGTTAAACACTAGTCTTTTGAAGTTTTGCGGGACGAGGGCAACCTCGTCCCGTTTTCATTTTAAGACTAATCCGCAGTGGGAAGGAACAAAGTAAAGGTTGCACCCGCTCCCGACTTGCTAATAACCCTTAGATCGCCATTCATGGCCCGCGCCAAGCGCTGCGATATATAAAGCCCTAAGCCTGAGCCGCCGTCTCCTTCTCGGCCCAAACGCTCATACTTGGTGAATACACGTGCCTGCTGCTCCGCAGTCAATCCATCCCCCTGATCGGCGACACTGATCGTAACTTGATCGCCTTGGCCATCTGCTGCGTCGCTCAAACCGCTGACGCTAACGATCACTTTGCTGCCCTCTGGCGAGTAGTTGATCGCATTGCCCAAAATATTGATCAAGATTTGCAGCACGCGGCGAAATTCTGCCCTAGCAATGATTGGTGTATTTACCGTGCCATTTGGCGCTGCAACTTCAACGGCGATATGTTTGGCTTTTGACTTACCGCTGAGGATGCTGGCCGCTCTTTTCGCGACATCGGCCAAATCGACTGTCTCGTTGGTTGTGACAAAATTGCTGGATTCCACATCCTCTAAATCCGCCAAATCCTCTAAGAGCGCGAGCAGATGGCTACCAGCGGAAGCAATATCGCCCGCGTAATTTGTATATTCTGACCGTAATGGACCAGCGAGCCGAGCTCGGATCGTCTCTGCATTAGAGACTATGCGCCCAATTGGTTGACGCAGAACGCGGCTAAGTACGCTGCCGAGCAATGTGCTTTCATTGGGCACATCGTCGGGTCGCTCAGCATGTTTTTCAAAAGGCTGGTCAGACAAAAGCAGCAATTCAAATCCAGTCGGGTGTTTGCGCGGCCCGCCTAGAGGCATCAAGCGAACACGCCATGTGCGGATCGAACCCTCGGCTCTAGCCTTTGCGCCATCCAACAGGCGCCAGTGCAGCGGTTGCTGATATTCCGCCTCGGTCAGAGTGAAAAATTCTGACCAGGGGGCAAGCGGCTTGCTTCGCATTCCCTCCATGCAGGCCAACAAATCCGGCGCATCGCTTTCGGCTGATAGCACCTGCAGATCCTGATTGAGCCTAACGATCATTTCTGCCGTTACGCGGTCAATTGTGTCCAGGCGGTCAGATAATTCTTGCTCTTCAATTTCAGCGCAGCTTTCCTGCCGCCAATCCTCAATTAGCAACTCACAACCAGTCGTGCGGTCATCTTGCTTCGGATTAACGCGCAGAAAACCGGAAACCGCCTCGTTGCCGTCAAAGGCGTTGAATTCGTGAGCAATCCTTAAGCCCTTGGTGCGAGATTGACGCACCACCTCAAATAGCTCCGGTATGGATATCTTGCCGGGCAAAATACCGCCGCAGCGCATCTGGAGTTGAGCCAGTGGCTCATCGGCCTCAAGCAAGCGATCTTCGTCATCAGTTACCGCACGAACGGAAGAATGAAATCTTGCTTTAGCCATTTCCAGGTACCGTTCCTGGCTTTGTTTTTGTCCCTAATGAAGATGCCTCAAGCAACCCCAACGCCTGCTCTTCGTCCCAATCCTTAAACTCTAAAGGCAATGAAATATCGGCACCTAGCATGGCTAGCTGACGCATAATCGCTTCAGTCGATCGGCCAGCTGCTTTCAGCGCAATTGCGAGCCGCAGGCATTGTTGTTGCTGGCACGACAGCGCGACCAAATCGCGCGGCTGCCCTGTAGATTTGGCTATCGCACTAATGAATAGCGCCAGGCCAGCGGTCTCAATCTCAGAGACAATTTCAGCGCTTGCGCCAACTGCGCTTAACAACCGATCTAACAATCCAAGCCGCGTCGCTTCCTCATCATATTGGGCGCGCATTTCCGACTCTTTTTGGACCAAAAATCCGTCGCCCTGCTTCAGAGCAAACTTCTTCCAAACATCCAGAACGTCATCGAATAAATCTATTGGCAGTTCGAAAAGTGGAGACCCACCGCGCTGCTGCCACTCTACAAAACACGCCTGTGACGCCATCTGAGCCATTGCCAATTGGCAAATATT
>JALZVZ010000156.1 GCA_023299945.1 Altererythrobacter sp.
AAGATCGGCTCGTTCGGCAGTGATGCGTCAACGTCTGACCAGTTCTTGGCTGTTTGTTCCCCGCCATAAGGCGAGGCCGCCAGCGCTTCATAAACAATTTTTGGGGTGAGGTTCATCGTAATCCCACCATTTGCCGCAGCAAAGGCGATCCCATCCAAGCCAACCTGCAACTCCACCACGTCCGTCACGCCATTTTTCTGGCAGCTTTCAAATTCGGACAGTTTCATGCGGCGCGAGGCATTGGCCATATCCGGCTTGTCAGCGCCGACGCCTGAGCAGAACAATTTGATCCCGCCGCCAGAACCGGTGGATTCAATCAACGGTGATTTCATTTCAGGGTTGGCGCGCGAAAAGCTTTCTGAAACCGATTTTGCAAAAGGAAATACGGTTGATGAGCCCACCGCGCGAATGGAATCGCGTGTGCCGCCTCCACCGCCGCCAGAGCCGCCGCATGCGGTTAGAGAGAGGCTGGCGATGGTCGCCAAAGCGATTGTCCTAGTCATTTTCATGTGTGTGTTCCTGTCTGAAAGCGAAATATCGAAAAGCTTAAAAATCAATTTGGGCGCGCATGCCGAGAACATCGACGCTGTAGTCTGTGTCGCCATTGGTCGCCGTCAAAGCCGCATCACTATAGTCGAGGCGGCCATAGTTTAGCAAAAGCATGGTGTAATCGGTCGGCTTCCACGCGATCGAGGCGAAATAACCATCCTGCGTGCCGCCCAGAATGCCCGCATCATTGAGGTCCAACCGATCATAGCGCAAATTGACCTGGACCGAACCCAGTCCGCCTTCGCCAACCGGATTGGCTGGTTTTGCCCGGCCAAACACTCCGCCTTTATAGCCGCGTGTGTCGCCTTTGGTGAGGTAATAACCAACGCTGGCATAGCCGCCGAAGAAGGTTGGATTGGCCGCGCCGATCGGTGTGTCTACCTTTTGCCAATATGTCTCAGCCTGCGCATGGAATGGTCCAGCGATAATCGCCGCCTCCAACCCAAGACCCAATTCACTGGTCGCGGCCAAATTGCCCGTGTTTACGTAACGATCAGAGGTGAAATGGACCAAGGGACGCTGGCGGTAACGCACCGTGCTGGCATCTTCGAGGCCAGTGTAATGCACTGAGCCGCCGAGATGCAGCTGCGTATCGCCCATTTTTGGCATGAACACCGCACGGCCATCTGCGCTCCAATTTTTATTCGAAAGATCGTCCATATTATCAGAAAAAACACCGCCCTGAAGCAATAGATCTCCAGCCGTATATTCCACTCCCAATCCGACGCGGCGCTCAAACCCGAACGCATCAGTGAAGGCGGCGCGCTCTAGGAAGGTGGTGTGGACGCTGCTGGTTAGTTCTTCCAAACCTTGGAATGTGTTGAAATGGCCCGCGGACACTTTCAGACCATCATCCTTATAGGTGATGATTGCATCGGTGACCGTCAGGTCGCTGCCTGCGAAATCCAGCTCTATTTTATAGCCAAATCCGCCCGGAATGGATCCGGAAGCGCCCAGGCGCGCGCGGCGCGCTTCACTGCCAAAGCCATCATCGCCTGCACCGTCAGGCGCGCTGACAATGCCAGCATCATATTGCAAGCGGCCGCGCGGTTTGAAGCTCCAGCCGCCATCTGCTTTAATTTCAGGCATGCCTTTGAAGGTGACTTGCGGGGCTGGCTTATCTTGCACCGCTGTCACAGCATTTTCAGCCATCGCAGTGGCGGTTGCAGCCTGCGCGCTGGCCGTTTCAGCTTCAGCGTCAACATCAGCCAATTCCTGCTCAAGCTCGTTCATCCGCGCGGCCATGGCGGCCATTTGCGCGCGCATTTCAGCCATTTCGGCTTGCAAGGTTGCGGTATCTTGCGCAGCGGCTGGGACAGCCATTGCGGCCAAACTAACGGAGGCGATCAAGGCGGTTTTACGAATCATGTCTTGTGCATTCCTTGTTGAACTTGGAATGCAGTTAAAACGCTTAGACGACAGTTTTGTGACAGTGTGACGCTTTTTATGCCGTCATTCTCCGCTTGGTTGGAACGGTGCCATCACATCATCACGCACGCGCACGAGCCGCTGCGATTCTTTATCCAGCATCGCCCAAGTGGTCCGTGCAGCGACCAGCACTTTGCCGGCCTCATTGCGAAATTCCACACAGCGATCTGATTTTGCGCCTTTAGCTGGATCGGGGATCCAAGTCGTGCCGGTCACACTTTCGCCTGCCGCAATATTCCCACGATAGTCAATCTCATGCCGGATCACGACCCAGATGAAGCTCTCGATATGGGCAGGGTCAGCCGCCGCCTCCCAATGAGAAGTAGCAATATCCTGCACCCACGCCAGCCAGACCGTGTTGTTCACATGGCCCAGCTCATCAATGTTATGCGGTTCAGCCGTGAAACTTTGATTGAAGCGCATGGTCATAGGCAATTGCCCTTGCTGCATTCGACAAGAAACCCTGCTCCCAATCCTAAGGGAAGCAGGAAAATGGGCAGCAAAAACAGCAACATTTTTGAAAAACCCTTTAAAACTGCAACGGCAACCAACAGGAGCCCGAAAAGGCAGATTTGCCAGTAAGCGAACACCATTATCCAGCCCTCGCCTCTCAGCTCGAAGGCAAGACCAAGACCGATCAAAATTAGCGCCGCTAACGCTGCAAGTGCAGCTGTCATATTGCGAACGCTATGCGTCAATCTTCAGCCTCATCAGTTAGGCCCATTTGCCACAGGAAGAATGCGAATTCTTCAGCTGTTTCATAGAGCGAATTCCACCGGCCCGATTTGCCGCCATGCCCTGCGCCCATGTTCGTTTTGAGCAATAGGATATTGTCGTCCGTTTTTGTGTCGCGCAATTTGGCAACCCATTTGGCTGGCTCCCAATAGGTTACGCGCGGATCATTGAGCCCAGCGGTGACGAGCAAGGGCGGATAGGCCTGCGCCTTAACCTGATCGTAGGGCGAGTAGCTGAGCATATAGGCAAAAGCCTGCTTATCGAGGATGGGATTGCCCCATTCTTGCCATTCGCCCGGAGTCAGCGGCAGCGTCTCGTCCAACATCGTGCTCAGCACATCAACAAACGGCACATGAGCTGCAACCGCGCCATATTGCGCGGGGTCTTGATTGACGACAGCGCCCATCAATTCGCCGCCTGC
>JALZVZ010000157.1 GCA_023299945.1 Altererythrobacter sp.
CCTCTCATCGACGCATTGCGTTCAGCCAGCCGCAGATAGAGTTTAGGGCCGCGAACATCTGCTAAATGCTGATATTGCGAAATCGCACCGCAAATTACGACCCGCGCTCCGGAAGCGGCCAAATTGTCGAGCACATTATCCAGAATTTCGCCGCCAACATTGTCAAAAAAGACGTTCACGCCATTGGGAGCAGCCTTCTTTAGCTCCTCGCCAACATCGCTATTCTTATAGTCTATCGCAATATCTGCACCCAGTTCCTCGGTTAGATATTTGCATTTGTCCGGGCCGCCCGCGATGCCAATGACGGTCGCACCGCGTACCTTGGCCAGCTGCACCACTATTGATCCGACAGCGCCAGCGGCACCTGAGACGACGACCACATCATTCTCTTGCACCTCGCCAACAGCGATCAAGCCGACCCATGCCGTCAAGCCGGTTGTAATGCCCAGAGGTCCCGCGAAGGCGCTGGCAGGAACGCCTTCTTCTGGAACAATTTTGGTGACGTCAGTATCAAGCAAAAGTGCATGGGTTTGCGCGGACATCAAGCCATAGACCCAGTCGCCAACGGCCAAATTATCGCTTTGGCTTTCGACTATCTGCCCCACGCCTAATGCGCGAATGGTTGTGCCAATCTCGCCTGTCCGGTGCATGCCTTCGTCGTTCAGTGTCGTCCGGATCCAAGCGTCCATTGAAAGCGTATCTACCTTCGCGACAATATGACCGGCGGGCACGTCTTCAATGCTGACGTCTTCAATGCCAAAATCATCAATAATCGGCGTACCATTGGGACGCTGCTTGATGAAAACTCTACGATTTTGGATGGTGATGGGGTGGCTCCTAGCAGGAAGTAAAACGAAGTTGGCTCAATATGCGCCTCGCCCGCAGCTACAAGTAACATTTTGAGTAACGGCCCTGCGAGCCATCACAAATGGCAGCCGCATACAAACCCCAAATCGGGCCGAAATTGTAATTCAGCCATATACTAACGAAAGCGCGGTGGTTCGATAGAAAACGCAAAAAGCCAACTGCGCCGAACCTCAACAACCCTGCCCCCGATACGCATTCGCGATAAAGGCAGGGGCCGATTGGTTTTGCGTGCACTCTTAGGATGGGGCCTGATTACGCCGGGAAATCATCTGTATAAGTTCCATCAACGTGGGCTTTGCGAGAAGGAAAAGCAGCCCAATGTAGCTGCCGCCTCCAACCAGTAGCAAAACCAGCAAGCGGCCAAAGCTGGGCAACGGAGGCAGTATGGTTCCTGCAAGATAGACTAGCCCAGCCATCACCAATGAGGCGGAGAGGCCCGGCCACATTGCACGCACCAACTCACCAACTGACAGTCCCAAATGCCCTCTAGATTGGAGAAAAGTGAAGATCGTAAGCAGGGGGAATGCTCCAATCCAAGCATAGGCCAGCCCCATCACGCCATATTGCACACAGGTGAGGAAACTAACCGACATCACAATCGCACCAAACACGTTAACGCGGGCAGATATTTCGGGATGGCCCATTGCATTGTTAACCGGTGCAAACAGGATTTGCAGGGTCATCAGCGGCATCACCAGCGCCAGAACCGATACGATGGGCGCCATTGGCAGCCATTTCTCACCAAGAACTACTTGCACCAACTCATGTGCCGTTACCGCCATTCCAAAATATATGGGGCAAGCAATCAACATGATAAGGCGAACAGCTTTTAAGAAAGACCAACGCAAAGCTTTTGGATCATCCTGGATCCGCGAATAGGCGGGAAAGGCGATCTCGTTCAAAGGCGGAACAAACTTTGCGGTGAAGATTGTGGTGAGGAAAAGAGCCTCTGCATAAAGGCCTAGTTCGTAAGGTGTAAGCCATTGGCTAGCGATAAAAATGTCCGACTGGCTTTGGATGGTCCAGAACACATGGGCGAGCAGGACCGTGCCGCCGAAAGTGAACATTTCCCCCGCTCCACGAAAATTGAAGCTAGGCCAGATGAACATCTTGGCTGATAGGAAAAGGCCGATTGCCTGCGTCCAGAATATCGCGATTGCAGCATAGACCAATGTCCACACGCCAAGCCCTGATAAGGCACAACTCAATGCGACAATTGCACCGATGATGGCCGAAGCCAGATTGACCAACGCAGTTTTTTTGAACTCCAAATTACGCGCCATCAACGCCTCGGGTAGCACGATAAAAGGCGTGGCAAGAAAGATAAGCGCCTGAACACGCAAAAGGTCCGCGATAATTGGGGCGCTGTAATACTCGGCGGCTAAGGGAGCGAGAAGGAATTGCAGCACAGCAATCCCGCCATTCAGCAAAAGCAATGCGCCAAAGGCCTGCCGCAAGCGCCGCGGGTCGACCTGGTCAGATTGGATGATCGAACTGGCGAGACCATAGCCATTGAGAAAACTGAGGAAGACCAAAACCACTTGCGTCATCGCAAAAAGACCGTAGTCGGCCGGGTCAAGAATGCGGATAACCGCAAGAGTGCTGCCCCATGAAATCAGCTGAGCAAATATCTGCGTTCCTGACCGCCAGATCAGGGCGCTACGCACACGGTCGCGAAAGCTCTTGACCGCAATCATAGCGACACAGTTCCAAGCGGTTTATCGCCCATCAAAGAAAACTGCTGCGTGCCCCCAAGCGGGGCCGGTTCCGCCATGGGGCCATGCTTCACGTTCGAGCGAGATATAGCCGGTGCTTTTTGATCGAAAAATGTTCAGCAGACTGTCGCTGCGATAATCGGCAAAGTCTGGATCAAACTCAATTCCACCTGTTCGATCATCAAACCGTAGCATGTAAAACCCCTGTTCACCGCCTAGCTCGGCACCAAGGACCAAGCGATTTCCTGCAGGGTCTTTGCCCATCCAATGCGGTGCAAAACCTTCTGGCGTATTGAGGCGAAAGACTTCTTTGGGCGATTTCGGATCGGAAATATCAAGAACAACAACCTGTTCTTTTTTGCCTATCGGCTGAATCCAATATTGCCCAATGAGCAAGGGAATGCCGCAAGCGCCTCTGATCTTGGTTGGATCACTGGCCGGGTCCGTTTCGACCGAAAAAACCAAATCCGCTTTCGGCTTTTCACTGTCGATACCGGTTAAATGATAGAAATTACAGCCGTAGGAATTGAGGAAAATTGATCCGTCCTCCAGCACATGTTGGCCAAAGCCAGCGCCATTTATCCCCTCCATTCGGTTGCCCTGATGATCGACACCGACCTCCAGATCAATCGTATGAAGAAGTTCAAAGTCGGAATAACGATATATCTGGATCACATCCGCCCAGGATTGCTCCATCATAGGTGCGCTGGTGACAGTGATCCGGTCCATTTCTGGCAATTGGGCGAAAGCATAGGGCCGGATTGCTTTGGTATATCCGGGCGCTGCAGCTGATGCTGTGCGCAAAAGTTTGCCATCAATCGAATATTCAGCGATCCCGCCATGGCCGCCAGGCGAAATTGTTTCGGCGGGGTTGGGGCTATCTCCTTCGCTTCTCAAGAACCCGACCAACCGCGTCCCGCTAGGTGTGCGCGCATAATCATGCGGATAGCGCAACGATGCCGGTGGCTGGAAAGTGTTGGTAATAGTTGGTTTGGTGGGATCGGAAAAATCGACAATCATGGATAGCTCATGATGATGGCCATTCATGAATATTGGCTCACCCTTGGGCGGCGCATTATATTCCATGTGATGCACCATGGATGCCTTATGCCCAATCGGCGTTGAGCCCAGCGCTTGTCCGCGCGTCTCACTTGCCGGATCAACGTTAAGGACGGTTATGAAATCCTCATCCTGCTCATCCTGATCACCGACAAGCAGCAACATATGCGGAGACGCTCCGGTCAGCTCTATCGTGCTTTGCGGAACAGGCTCAGAGCATGAGGCAAGCCCTATCAACGCGATGGGCAAAAGAAAGCGGATGGCCGTCATTTTGATACCTTATAAAATGCTTTTGTAAGGGGCTCAAAACCATGTTTGGTGAACAAGGCTTCAGATGCTGCGTTGGCATTCCAAACCGTGCCTGAGATGACGCAATTGCTGAGCGGTTCAATATCCGCCAAAAGCGCCTCCATCATTGCTGATGCACCGCCCAATCCGCGTGCCCTGTCATCAACGACAATATCTTCGACAAAACAAGTCCAGCGCGTTTCGCCGTAGAAGATATTATTGGACTGGTTGAGCCGGTACAGCAAATAGCCTGCCAAGGCATTGTCGATGAATAAGCCTTTGGCAAATCCATAGCGCTTTCGCAGCGGATTGCGCGGTTTCAAAAAGCCATTGAGGTAATGAGTGATTGCCGCAGTTTCTACAGCAGGGCCGAAATGCGCTGGAAAGGCGCTATGATGCGGCTTTTGCCCTTGTTGAAACAGTCCAATCATCGCCTCTATTGTGGCGGAATTGCACTTGTCCAAAGGCTCGACTTCGAGGGTTCGATCGGAGGAACTTACTGCCGGTGTCATATCAGTTTCCTGTTGCCGTCTTCAGCAAAGATTTAATCGTATACATGCCTTGGAATATCACGCCATAAACCAATCCTTTGCGCGCAATCGCCAAATCCATGATGGCTTTACGATCAGGCCACATTTCATTGAGTAAGGCGTTTTCAGGCGCCGAACATGAATCCAGCAGGAGGCATTCCTTATTGCCCAGATAGTATTTGAGCGTTTCAAATTCCATCAAGACGCCTGGAGAGAGTTTGCGGTACTCCTGATCTATGGCAGATTTCAAACAATAACCAACCGGCGCCGCAGCGATATCAAGGGTGAAGGCAATCGGTTTCCTATTGAGGCATAATCTTGAGAAATGCAGATTACCCGCCTCGAAAGCCTCGCCAATCATCGCTTCATAAAGCGCTGTTTCTTTCTCGCAGCACAGGATTGACGAGCCGTTCTCATGTTTCCAACCTGTGTTTTCCATTGCCAAAAACTGGGTCGTCCAATCGCGCAATTGCGCGGGATCAGTCAGTCGCTCTAACGAAACCTCTCCTTGTTTGGAGAGGCTAGTCATCGCCCTCTTTATGCTCTTGCGCCTAGAGGGTCTGAGCAAGTCCTTGGCTTGCATTCCGTCATGTTGAACTGGCAAAATAGCGGCGCGTTCAAAGTGATTGGCTGTCAAGATCTTGCGCCCATCGTTAGCACATTGGCGTTCCATAGCCTTTGCGAGCGGACCATCGGTACTGACCATAGAAAGGTTTAGAAAACAGCAATCGCGCGGTGCATGATCAAGCCAAGTGCATAATCCGGCGGCAAATTGATCTTCAAATCCAGCGCGCACAAGCGGTTCGCCAAGATATTGTTCATGGTGCAAAGCGGAGCGCCAGAAAGACACGGGTAGCTTGGCATAGCCTATATCGCGGCGCAGAATAACAATCCCGATCAGCAACCCCTCGCTCCGGATCGTTACAATCTTGGGATCATGCTCACAGAGCAAAGGCAAGGAGTTGCGCACGAACGAGGGAAATTGGAAAATGTTCCGCAGGCTTGCCGCTGCGGCCAAGTTTTCCCACTCAGCCTGCAAAGTGCAGCAAAGGTCTCTGGTGAGTGGTTCGCAGCGACCCGTTGCGATGCTGGTAGCATTTCGTTTTGTTGAGGATGCATCGAGAGAAAAAATCGTGTGGTCCTTTGATCGACAAACCCTGTCCAAGCGCCCTTCTTGACCAGAACTATTTGGCATATTGAGCTAATCTAGTCGCCAATCTATGATAGCCCAAAGAAGGCGTTTGTCCTTTTATGGGAAGCTTGCACTTGCGAAATTTAATGAAGAAAATCCTATGGCCGGCACTGCCTAAACCATGGGAATCTGCGGACATGGAATTCCACTATGGTTTGTGGAACGGCGTCTCTGCGCTTTACTCCGATAGTGGCCGCCAACTTGGCGAAGAGAACACCCGGCCGTTCGCGCTCAATCATCATGTCCCTGCCGAAACGATCCGTTGCAAGTATAAGGGCTCCCGAGAAAGTAGGCTAATTAACATGTCGGCATTGCGCATTGCGATGCAGAACTTTGACGGCGCCTTGGCAATTACAGGATTGGTAGGGCGCTTTCACCTCAGCCGAACCCTGAATGCTGGACCGATTGGAATATGGGACCTTTATATTATGGCCCGCGCCAGCATTGCGCTGATTGCTTATCAAAAGCGTTTCAATGGCAAGCGGATTGGGCAAGCTAACGTCCCTTCGGCAGTCAGCGATGCGCTTACCAGCCAATATCAGTTCATTTCGGGCGTTTTCATGATCTGCCGGCATATGATGGAAAATGCCGACCCAGCGAT
>JALZVZ010000158.1 GCA_023299945.1 Altererythrobacter sp.
CTAAATCTTGGGCTCAACCCGCTCAAAGTCGGCGATATGTTCGTGACCAGCGGCACAGGCGGCTACTACCGGCCCGGCGTTGCGGTTGGTATTGTCAGCAAAATTACCGATGAAGGTGCTCTAGCGCGGGTCGTCGCCGATCCAGCAGCGGCCGATTTCGTTTCGGTTGGAGAAATATGGATTCCGGAAGCGGTTGTCGCTTCGGAAACGCCCTCGGACGAACCGCTCAATGATGCGGGTGCTCAGGAAAGCAACGAAGAGGCGGACCCCGCCCAAAGGTCAGAATAATGGCCCGCCCTTCCAACGCTCCCTTACGCTCTGACAGTTACTCACGGGAGAGCATGCGCAGCCATTCTAAACTCCGCGCTTACACCATTCCCTATTTGTCGATCATGCTGGGGTCGATCATACCAACGCTAGTCTTTGCCAGCGCCATGCCGTTCATCCCGCCAATGGGATTTTTGATGCTGTTGACTTGGCGGATCATGCGCCCTGGCCTTTTGCCTTTATGGATTGGCGTGCCGCTGGGCGCATTTGACGATCTGTTTAGCGGACAGCCTTTTGGCAGTGCGATCTTCTTATGGTCGCTGGCGATGATCATTATTGAATTTATCGAGGCGCGCTTTCCGTGGCGCGGATTTTGGCAGGATTGGTTCACCGCCAATATAGGCGCAGTGATCTATATTGTGATGGCGATGTTCGCATCTGGCGCCCTCCCCAATTTGCATCAATTTACCGCAAGTGTGCCGCAGCTCTTGCTGTCTGTGCTGCTATATCCCATTATCGCACGCATGGTCGCACTTCTCGACAGACTCAGGCTCAAGCGCTTCAAGGACGTTTCATAGTGTTCTGGCGCAAAAAACGGGTGATCGTCAGCGCCAACACCCTGAAGAACGAATTTGACCGCAGAAGCTTTTTCATTGGTTCTGTCCAAGGCGGGATCGGTGTGCTTTTGGCAGCTCGGCTTGGCTATCTCGCGATTGCTGAGAATGAAAAATACCGCACTGAAAGCGAGAGCAACCGCGTCAATCTCACGCTGATTGCACCGCGCCGAGGTTGGCTGCTCGACCGTAATGGTGCGCCGCTTGCCTCCAACCGTGCTGATTTCCGTGTGGATGTAATCCCCGAACGTTTGGCCAATCCGAAAAAGACAATCGAAGAACTGGGCGAATTGTTGGGGCTTCAGCCTGACAGGATCGCCGATATTCAAGTCAAAGTAAGTGACGCGCGCGGTTTCCAACCGGTCGAAGTCGCCAGCGGACTGAATTACGAGCAATACGCAGCGCTCAGCGTGCGGCTTCCCGATATGACAGGCGTTTTGCCGCAACGCGGTTTCTCCCGTTATTACCCGACAGGCGCCGCAGTCGGTCACCTTATCGGTTATGTAGGCCCCGCCAATGCTGAGGAATATGAGGATGATCGCAATCCTTTGCTCGTCACACCGGGTTTCAAAATCGGCAAGGATGGGCTTGAGAAACAATTTGAGCAGGAATTGCGCGGCACAGCAGGCGCTCGCCGCGTAGAAGTTGCCGCAAACGGCCGCATCTTGCGCGATCTCGACACTCGCAATGATATTCCGGGCCAAGGAGTTAAACTCACGATTGATGGCCCGCTGCAAGATTTCGCGGCACGGCGGATCGGGCTCGAATCTGGCTCAGTTGTCATCATGGACTGCGAAACGGGTGAGGTTTTGTGCATGGCTTCCATGCCCAGTTTTGATCCCAATAGTTTTTCTGACGGCATCGGCAGCCTAGAATATGCGATGCTGAGCGAGGATGCGCGCGTTCCTCTACGCAATAAAGTCCTTAAAGGTCTCTATCCCCCTGCCTCCACCGTCAAGCCGATGGTGTCGATGTCATTTTTGCGGGAAGGAATTGATCCAGAAGAAACGGTTTATTGCGGCGGCGGCTTGAAGGTTGGCGACCGGTTTTTCCGCTGCTGGAACAGGCGCGGCCACGGCAATGTCAACATGGCGACAGGCATCGCGCAAAGCTGCGATGTGTATTTTTACCATTTGGCCCAGCGCGTTGGGATGGACCCCATTGCAGAAATGAACCGCGAGTGCGGGTTGGGCCAGACCTTTGAACTCCCTGTGGTCAGTCAATTTTATGGCACCGTCCCAGATCCCTTGTGGAAAGAAAAGAAATACGGCCGCCCTTGGTTCAATGCCGACACAGTGAACGCGACCATTGGCCAGGGCTATATGCTTGCCAATCCGCTTCAATTGGCGGTCAGCGCCGCGCGGCTTGCGACGGGCAAGCAAGTGATGCCGCAATTAATGATGGATGGGATCGCGCCAAAGTTTAGTCCGCTCGGTTTTCCAGAGGAACACGTGACCTATGTGCGCGAAGCCATGCGCGATGTGGTCAGCGGGCGCGGCACGGCCAATCGTGCACGCCTGCCAATCCCGGGCGTACGCATGGCGGGCAAAACGGGCACTGCGCAGGTTGTGGGCCTATCCAAATCGGACGGCCGATCTGGCCCATGGAAATACCGCGACCACGGTCTTTTCACTTTCTTTGCGCCTTTCGACAAACCCAAATATGCTGGAGCAGTGGTGATCGAGCATGGCGGCGGGTCTGGCTCTGCCTACCCAATCGCCCGTGATGTGATGACATTTTTGTTTGACGCGCAAAAGGGATTGGCACGGCTGCGTGCATTGGAGCGCGGATGGGGCGGCAC
>JALZVZ010000159.1 GCA_023299945.1 Altererythrobacter sp.
CTTTCGCGCCCTTCGGCAAACATTGCTTGTGCGATTCCTTTATCAATGATGTATTTAGCTGGCGCGCTCTGATCTTAACTCTTCTATTTTGAGGATTGGCTCCGCTCTATTGGATAAATGGAGTTTTTAGTCCGACAGTTCCTCTGTCTTTCCAGCATGAGACGCCATTTGCGTGCACATACGCGCGCGGGTCATGATGCTCTTGATGCACTCATGCGCGAAGATGGCTGGCACACAGCAGAACGATATGGCGAATTTTTGCTGTGCCAATATGCGGCGCGAAAACCGTTAGATGATTGGGCCGCACAGCACCTCGCCCCATCACAGCGCCCACCGAAGCAAGCGGAACTAATCTGCAAAGATTTGCAAGCACTAGGGATGGCGGGTCAGATCACCGCACTGAATCATTTGGTTGCCGAAATGGCGCAACCTCAATTTAGGCTCCCTCGCCAGGCGCTCCCCCTCGGGCTGGCATGGGCGCTCGCCGGGGCATCGCTTGGAAACAAGGCGATCCTCTCCGAGCTGCGCGGCGTTGATGCGCAGACTTGGCCGCGTGCTTTTCTGTCCGATCCTGCAATGGGCGCGTTTTGGCTTGCGCTCTTGCCCCAGCTTGAGGAGGCAAACACGCAGCGCGACTATGATGCAGTCGCGCTCGCAGCCAATCATGTCTTTGACCATTTCGCGCGCATGGTGCGCATTGTCCGCGCCTCTTACCCAGCGCGCATTGGCGCATTTGCGGCATGAACAGCGCCACATCATTGCCTTCACATTTAAAAGTCAGCGGTGCTTTGATGAATTAATTCGGGCGGACCAGCAGTGCTATCTGGGAATGCGCGAAATCAGCGGCATGAATGGTCGGCGCATAGGCACAGCCTCCTGCTTCAACCTTGGCCCCGCCAAGATCAATGGAGCCCTCCAGCGGCATCACCAACACAGGCCCATCAAATGCGGCATATTCCGCGGCGCTCGGTTTCCCGACAATCCGATCAAGCCGGAAGTGCTCGCCATCAAGCAAACATGATGAGCCATCGGCGATCCGTCCTTTGCAAGCTTCAGGGTAGATCGAGCCTTGGGCCACTTGGATTGCCCTGTCCAAATGAAGCGCGCGAGGGCGGCCATAGTCAAACAGGCGGAAGGTCGTATCCGAGTTTTGCTGAATTTCCACCAGCGACAGACCCGGCCCAATCGCATGGACGGTTCCCGGCATCAGATGAAAGAAATCGCCAGCTTTAACCGGATGCCACTCAAGCAATTGCTCAATCGATCCATCCAAAGCCGCGCTGCGCATTTCACCTGCGCTAATCGGTTGCTTAAACCCAATTGCCAGCCGCGCATCTGGCTTAGCATCAAGCACGAGCCAGCATTCTTCCTTACCCTCCTCACCTGCCAAAGCTTGGGCGGCAGAAGGGTGAACTTGCACTGACAATTTCTCGCTGGTGAACAAATATTTGGCAAGCAGGCCGGGCAATTGCGGCGGCGGTTCAAACCAAATTTCGCCGATTTTCTGTCCATTGGGAGCCGCAAAAGGCGCCGGCAAAAAATCACATCCCCACACTTTTTGAACCATAAGGGTGGGTAAGATATGCCCCTTTGCTGTCGGGTCAGAATTTGGGGAAAAGGCGTTCATTGATTGCTCGCTCCGCCCAGCTTGCCAACTTTTTGGGTGCCGCCGCGGTGAGTTACCAAAACCTCATCACCATCGACCACAATGATAATATCTTCCAGCCCAATGGCAGAGACGCGCGGGCCATCACTGACAACCATCACCCTGCTGCAATCCACTAGTTCGGCCTTTTCCGGCGCCTGATTGCTCGCATCATTTCCATCGCACAAAGCATCCTGAAGCGCGGACCAATCGCCAATGTCGGACCACCCCATGGAGGCTGGCACCATGGCTGCGTTTTGGGTGTTCTCCATCACAGCATAATCCACAGAATCACCCTCAATGCCCTCGAACATTGCGGCATCGGGATGGAAACATATGCCGTCCTCGCGCCCGCTTTGGACAGAGGCCAAAACAGCATCAGCCATCGCGGGGCGGTGTATGGTTAGTTCCTCCAGCAATTGGCCGGCGCGAAAGACAAAAATTCCACCATTCCATGCATAGCCGCCATCGGCAAGAAACGCCTTTGCGCGCTCCAGATCAGGCTTTTCGACAAAGCGTTCGATCACAAATCCATCGTCCAAAGCCGCGCCGCGTTTAATATAGCCATAGCCGGTTTCTGGGCGATCGGGCGTTATGCCAAAGGCCACCAATCGGCCCGCGCTGGCCATTTTCGCCGCCGCCGCTGCCGCCGCCTGAAATGCGACCTCATCTGCGATGTGATGATCGCTAGGGCACACCAGCATAATCGCATCAGGGTCAAGACGCGCCGCGGCCAATGCAATCGCTGGCGCAGTGTTGCGCGCGGCAGGCTCGACAATAATCGACAAGCCTGTTGGAGGCGCTTGGGCTTTGATTAAATCGATGTGAGCCGCCCCCGCAACCACCATGGGCGGGGCAAATTGCGCAGGATCGGATGCACGATCACAGGCTGCACGAAACAGCGTGCGTGTCCCCAACAAGGGTAGGAACGGCTTTGGCTTTTCCTTGCGGCTCTTAGGCCACAAACGTGTGCCGCTGCCGCCGCAAAGAATGACTGGATGGATAATATTCGCGCTCATAGTCTCGTCGCCCTAGCGCCATTGGATTGGCAAAGCGTTACAATTCGGGAATATTTATGGCCCGCAATTGGGTTCAATGTTTGGCCTAGCCTCCGATAAAGTCCACTTTATATCCGTAACGCGCCTCTACCGGCTGGCCTGAAGCATTGGTTGCAGGGTTGAAGCGAATTTTCTGCTGCACCAACCCGCACACCAAGCCTGTGGTCATGCTATCGACCCCGCTGCTAGCCACAAGGCAACGGCTCGCTGTACCATCCGGCATTACCGTAAAGTGGACAGTGACCGACTTGCCAAAGCGTGTGGAACGCCCGCCTTCAGGCACCGGAAAATCGCGCGCAGTGTTAAGCTCGCCGGAACGCACCGAAGGCTTTGTCACGGCGATGCGGTCATTGCCGCGTCCTGAACCGCCATTCCCGCTGCCAGTACCTTCACCAGTGCCAGCCGCACCTGTCCCCTCGCCTGTATCCTTTGCGCCGCTGCTTTTCGCTGTGCCAGTAGAAGTGGCGCGCGGGGCGGGCTTGTCCTTCTTCAATTTGATCGGAGGATCAGGCTCTTTCCTTGGCTCAGGCACAGCCTCTTTGCCCGGGTCGCCTTGCGCGCCCTCGTCAGGCTCTGGCTCTACTTCAGGCGGCGGTGGAGGCAATTCTTCCTCTGGCGCAGTGACAGTCACGGTCAACGCCGCAAGAACATCACGTTCCACAGCGCCTGTCACATCAGGCACCAGTGCCCGTGCCAAAAAATAGAGGCCAACGACATGGCCTAAAACGATCGCAACGATGAGCGCGGGCCTTGGACGACGTGATACCTGGGAGAAGCCCCTATTGCGCAATGTCGGTCTCCTTTAGATGATGGCGTTAGGGACATGGCCCAGCCACCGCTTTTTACCACCATAGCGCGAAAGGAGGGCCGTGAAAATGCAACAACTTGGCCATCGTTTTTCCTCGATGGGATTGGGCCCCAGCCTCAACCTTCGAGGCCGCGGCGTTTCGTTGGCCATTTCGATCGGTACGGGCGCCGTATTCGGCATGCTTGCGATATTGTGCATTGCGGCCACCCGTTTTGATGAGCCGATCGCTACCATTTGGGTACCCAATGCGGTCATCGCGGCGTTCTTGCTCCATTCGGGGCATGATCGCGCCAATCCACTGTGCCTCGTCGCTGTTTTCATCGGCAGCGCCTTTGCCAATTGGTTTTGCGGCTTTCCGCCAATCCATGCTCTGGCTTTTGCATCCGCCAATACCATTGAAATATTCTTGGCAGTATTTGCCGCAAGATATCTGTGCGAAGGCCGCCCCAATTTCGAAAATATCAACCACATTGCTCGGTTTGTATTGGCCGGCGGCTTGTTCGCCCCCGCTGTCTCCAGCACCATCGCCATGTTCGCGATTAGCATGGATGGCACGCTTGCGCTGAACAACTGGATAAGCTGGTTTCTCTCCGACGCGATTGGCATGATTATCGTGGTGCCTTTGATTTTGCTCACAGTGGATGCAGTTAAGCAACCGCGCTCCATCTCCCGCAATGAATGGGTAGAGCGCGCCGTGCTATTATTAGCCGGGGCGGCTGCGACCTTGCTGGTTTTTTCGCAAGAAACCTATCCTCTCATGTTCCTCATCACGCCTATTGTGCTGATCCATTCCTTTCGCTGCGGCACATTGGGCAGCGCGGTTTTTGTAACACTCGCCTTTTGTATAGCCGCTATCATGTCGTGGAATGGATACGGGCCAGTCAGTGCAACGGCATCTTCCCTTGAGGAAAAGTTGCTGATTTTGCAGTGCTTTATGGCCGCCAATTTTCTGGTCGGCGTGCCTGCCGCAGCGGTCCTGTCGGGCCGCGAGAAACTCACAGAAACTTTGGCCGCGCAAGAACAGGCTTTGGCGTTGCTTGCAGACAATATTTCTGATGCCGTATTCCGCTATGACCTTGATGGGATGTGCACTTATGTCTCGCCATCTGCCCATGAAACATTGGGCGCAGATCCGCATGAATTTCTCGGACAACGCGCCAGCAGCCATATGCATTCTGAAGCGCGCGATGCAATCTTAAGTGCAGAAGGCAGATTACTGTCAGGCGAAAGCGAAAGAGAGCGCTTCACCTACCGCCGATTTATTGATGATGATGAAGGCCAGTCGGTATATTTGGAATCCGATTGCAAGCTTGTCCGCAACGCTGAGACGGATTTGCCTGAGGCCATCGTGGTTGCAACCCGCAATGTGACTGAGCGGATTGAGTTGGAGCATGCATTGCGCAGTGCTCGCCAAGAATCGGAAAAAGCAACGCGCGCCAAGTCTGAATTTCTCGCCAATATGAGCCATGAAATCCGCACACCAATGAACGGCGTGCTCGGATTTGCAGAGCTTATGCTACACAATGAACTTGAACCAGAGCAGCGCCGTCAGGTCGAACTCATCGTGCAATCTGGCCGCTCGATGATGATGTTGCTGAACGATATTCTTGACCTATCCAAAATTGAAGCGGGTCAAATTGAAATTGATCGCCAGCCAGTTTCACTCGAACATCTGCTCAATAACTGTGCCCAGCTGCACCGCTGTGCGGCTGAGCGAAAGGGCATCGATCTGACCGTCACCCAGTTTGAAAACCGGGTGCAAACCATTTCAGACAGCCAGCGCATACGTCAAATCCTCCTCAATTTGGTCAGCAATGCGGTCAAATTCACAGACACGGGATCGGTCACGATCCGCTGCACGGTGGATGGAGATCTGGTTCGGATTGCGGTTAGCGATACCGGCATTGGCATTGATCCAGACCGGCTTGCGCGGGTTTTCCATCCATTTTCGCAGGCCGATCACACAACCGCTCGGCGTTTTGGTGGTACGGGATTGGGCCTGTCGATCAGCCGCAAACTGGCCGAATTGCTGGACGGATACATCGAGGTGGAAAGCGAGGTAGGCGCCGGGTCATGCTTCACTTTAACACTGCCCTTTATCGAAGTGGCAGAGCCCATGGAAGAACCGCCAGAAATCAGCGAAGAGTTGGTCGATTTCGAACAGACGGGCCTATTGCCGCCTGCCTGCCATATTTTGCTGGTTGAGGATCATGATATCAACCGCTTGCTCGTACGCACCATGCTGGAACGCTGCGGACAGCGCGTCTCTACCGCCAATAACGGCCACGAAGCGATCGCAAAAGTGCTGAATGCTCAATTGCACGGTGAGCCCTATGATCTGATGCTTATGGACATTCAAATGCCCGGATGCGACGGCTATCAGGCCACCCGTGCGATCCGCGAGGAAGGCATACGCAGCGAGACAATGCCGATCATCGCGCTCAGCGCGAACGCCTTTCCAGAAGATGTCGCCGCCTCCAAAAAGGCGGGCATGCAGGCGCATATCCCCAAGCCGCTGGTCTTTACCGATTTGGTAGCAGCCTTGCAGCGCTGGCTGCCGGTCAGGATTGTCGATACTCAAGACGAATTGTCAGGCCTTGATAAAATATCAGGCGTCCAAAGCCCTGAAGAGGGTGAAGTGCGCCAAAGGCTTGAGGCTGATTTTGGCATAGCGCTGACCGCGCCGCATCATGTGCCCTCGCCTGCCCTACAAGTGCTATGGCAACAGCGCCGCACAGAAGCATTGGACGCCATTGATACCGCCTTGCGCGATGGGCAATTAACCGGGCCGTTGGGCGATGATTTGGCCGCTCTGGTTCACAAGTTGGCGGGCACAGCCGGGATGTTTGGCGAGGATAATCTTGGCGAAAAAGCAGCCGCCTTTGAGCGCGCATTGCGATCTGGTGTGGGCCATGATGCGCGCGAACAATTGGCCCGCGAGCTGCTGGAGGCCGCTTAAATTCGCGCGCCGCACTGGCAAACAAAAACGGCGGAGCTCGCTAAAGCCCCGCCGTTCTATTTCGGTCAAATACGGGTTACGAATTAGAACTCGTAACGAACACCCACCTGAATGCGCCATGTTGAGGCTGAGAACGCAATGTCATTGTCATCATCAGGGTTGAAGCCTGTGATAATGTAACGACCTTGGTCATCAACGCCGCCATCAACGACATCCACGAGGCCAGCAAAACCGCCGCGTGAACGGAGGATGTTTGAACCGCCATCAATCAGATTGAGGAAATTGTCGAAATCGGCAAACAACTCAATCCGATCTTCCTTGATGCCGGTCAGGCTGCCGAGGAACGGCAATTCCTGGCTGATCCGCATATCAAGATCGATATGCCAATCATTGCGGCATGTGTTCCGGTCAATTGTTTCACCTGCAGTAAAGGAGCAATCGGTGTTCACATTGTTCACATAGTCGATCAGCGAAGTAACCGCGGCAGGATCTGACAAAGGAGAGACATTTGCGTCACTAACACCCGTTGGGATGTAAAGCAGCGCATTGTCATTGCCCGATGAACCATCAGCAAAAACGCCGCCGCCATCAAATGTCAGGCTGTATGGACGGCCTGAACGTGCACGGAAGAAGATACCAAGGTTCGTGTTGTAATCACCGAAGAACTCTTCGCGGAACGAAACGGCTGCTGTGAAATTGTGCCGTGTTTCAAAGTTCGATGTCGAGACCGCAGGATCTTGACGATCAAAAGCAGCAGTTACGTCAAAGGACGAGGTTGCTGTCGATGAGCCATTATTGCGTGCATTGCTTGAGTCAGTGAACGCATAGCCAAGGCGCAAAGACGTTCCGCCATTTTCAGTGAACACGCCGCCGTCAAAATTCTTCGACAGCAAGAATGATGCTGTGTGGCTATCCGAGCTTGGCCCATTGGTCAGCTGGATAAAGTCATCAACGCGTGGAGTTCCTCCCGTAACATTATTCACAAAACAATCAGCGGTTACCCCAGAATATGTCGGGGGAGTGCCGCCATTATTCTGCAGCGTAGCATTACAGTCAGGAAAGCTGTTATCGATAGCGGCCAGAATTGGTCGACCGTCAACGGTGAAGCCATTCAGGCCTTGTGTGATGTTTGGTGTCTGCACCAAATCAACAAAGTTCAGCGGGTTTTTGAAACGCGAATAGATGTAATCAAGGTTCATCCGCCAGCCGCTGAAGAAGCCGGTTTCCGTGCCAATCTCGGTTGCGAAACCAAGGTTTGCACGAATAACAGTTGGAGACGAAATATCCGGGCTGGTTGATTGCGTATCCGCGCCGCCAGCAGCAGCCTGGGCCGATGCAGCAGCAATCGCACATTGAGGAACAACTGCAGCAGTGACTTGGATTTGACCTGTTGCTGGATCAATATTGAGATCCGCTGGATCACAATCGAATGTATTGCCTTCGCCGGTTGAAAA
>JALZVZ010000160.1 GCA_023299945.1 Altererythrobacter sp.
TCAACTGTCGCTCTTACCAAGCGCTGCGACATCCTGAGTGATGCGCTGGGTGAGATTATTTTCCAGCAGCTTTGCCGTCACCGCGACCGCATTGGCCACGCCGCCAACCGTTGCGCTGCCGTGGCTTTTCACGACTACGCCGTTGAGGCCGAGGAAAACCGCGCCATTGTGGTTGTTGGGATCAAGGTGATGCTTCAGCAGCTCTGTCGCCGGACGCGAAACCAGAAATCCGATTTTGGAACGCAGCGAGCTGGTAAAGGCGCTACGGAGCAAATCGGTCACGAAACGCGCTGTGCCCTCAATCGCCTTCAGTGCGATATTGCCGGAAAAGCCGTCTGTGACGACCACATCCACTTGGCCGCGATTGATCTTATCGCTTTCCACAAAACCGTCAAAGGACATCGCAAGCCCTTCGGCTGCTTGCAATTGCGCAGCGGCATCGCGCAAATCTTCTGTGCCTTTAATGTCTTCGGTGCCGATATTCAGCAGGCGCACGCGCGGTTCATCGCGGCCAGTGATAATGCGGGAATAGGCCGCGCCCATGATCGCAAATTGCACAAGGTTGCGGGCGTTTGCCTCAGTATTGGCACCAAGGTCGAGCATGACGACATCGTCCGCTTCTAAAGTTGGCATAACGGCGGCCAATGCGGGCCGGTCAATGCCGGGCATGGTGCGCAGCGCCAGCTTGCTCATCGCCATCAATGCGCCGGTATTGCCTGCGCTAACCGCAGCGCCTGCCTTGCCCTCTTTCACTGCATTCACCGCAAGGCCCATGCTGGTGGTTTTGGCGCGGCGAATTGCGCGGCTGGGCAATTCATCGCCGCCGACAACATCATCGCAGTGCAAAATTTCAGAAGCGGAGCGCAGGCTCGGATGACTTTCGAGCGCCGCTTCGATCGCGGCTTGATCACCAACAAGCAAGAATTGGAAGCTGGAATGCCGGCGACGCGCAAGTGCAGCGCCCTCGATCATCACGCGCACGCCTTCATCTCCGCCCATCGCGTCAATTGCGATACGCGGCAGGGTCATGCTTGCTTCTCCAACTTAAAAGTGCGGCTTAAACGCTTACCGCAACAACTTCGCGGCCGTTGTAAAATCCGCAAGCATTGCAAAGATTATGCGGGCGTTTCAGCTCACCACAATTGTTGCACTCGTGGAATGCTTCCACTTTCAGCGAATCATGTGACCGTCGATTACCACGACGATGGGGGGAAACTTTTCTCTTTGGGACAGCCATGGCGGCACCTAATCCTCAAGTAAATCTGTTGGTTGACGTAATGTCTAAGAAGCCGCTTTAGGCCAAGGTCCGCCTCCGCACAAGAAGATTGCACGGGATAAGAAGGACCGCAGCTTTTGCGGATGAAGGCGGGCCTATACCGCAAATCGACAAGGTTGCAACCCGCTGCAAACGCGCATATCAGTTGCGAAATGCAATTTATGGGGAGGACTTCCAAATGACCGCACTGCTTCCAGTCACATTATCATCGGCTGCTGCCGCTGCAATTCTCGCAATTTGGCTGATGATTCGCGTGGGTATGGTGCGCACATCTGAGAAGGTTAGCGTCGGCGATGGCGGCAATGATAAAGTCATCCGCCGGATGCGCGCTCATTCCAATTTCATCGAGAATGCGCCTTTTGTCTTAGTGCTGATCGCAGTGATTGAGCTTTCGGGCAAAGGCGATCCATGGCTCGCTTATGTCGCGGGCGTATTTTTCCTCGGCCGGATTGCCCATGCTTTTGGCATGGAGAGCGGCGATGGTCCGCCAGCCCGCTTCATCGGCACAATCATCACAATGCTGACGCTGCTTGGCCTTGCGATTTGCGCTGCGCTTATCCCGTTTGGGATTTTGTAAGCACAGGGCCTCGCCAGCCCGCGCCGACCACTTAATCAGCTCAACATTTGATCGCTCACGAATGCATTGGTTTTGCGTTCTTGGCCAAAAGTGCTGGTCGGCCCGTGTCCGGGGATGAAAGTGATATCATCGCCCAGCGGCCACAGTTTTTGGGTGATCGCATCGATCAAATCCTGATGATTGCCCATCGGGAAATCGGTGCGCCCGATAGAGCCTTGGAACAGGACATCGCCAACAATCGCAAATTTGCTCGGCCCGTGAAAGAATATCACATGGCCGGGCGTGTGGCCGGGGCAATGGATGACATCGAGAGTTAGCTCGCCAACGGTGACAGTGTCCCCGTCACCCAGCCAGCGGTCCGGTTCAAACACTTCGCCGGCAATGCCGTATTTCTTGCCATCCTCGCCCAAGCGGTCGATCCAGAACCGGTCAGCCTCATGCGGCCCTTCGATCGGCAGGCCCAGCTCTTTGGCCAAAATGCCGCTTTCACCGCAATGGTCGATGTGCCCATGAGTGATGAGGATTTTCTCCAAGGTCACACCAGATTTTGCGACCGCTGCTTTCAGCATATCAAGATCGCCGCCAGGATCGGTCAGCGCGCCGCGCATAGTCTTGGTGCACCAGATCAGTGAGCAGTTCTGCTGCAAGGGTGTCACAGGAAGGATCGCAGCCTTCATGGGCGGTGTTTTGATGGTTGCTTCAGTCATAGTATGAGATGTGGCGGGAGCGCGGCTGGAATGCAAGGCATGAGCAACTCTCTTAAGCGAGTGCGCTCAATCCTCGCTCTTCAGGCTGAATAGGCACAGCGCCAGCAGCAGCGTTGCTAATACGCCAGAGCCACCTGCCAAAGGCGACGGCACAAAGCCTTTCAAGCCAAACATTAAAACCAGCGCATTGGCGACAAATGCCACCGCGCCAACCAGCGCTGCTGCGCCGCCCA
>JALZVZ010000161.1 GCA_023299945.1 Altererythrobacter sp.
ACCCAATTTGTCCCATGCGCGTGATAGCGCAGGCCAAGGTAGCCGGTGTGGCCGCCGCGGAAGAACATTTTGCCAGCCGCCTCTGGATCAAATTCATGCAATTCGCTTGTCATCCTTGTTTCCTGCGGCGGGCGTGTGCGCATTTCAATCTTTTAATTTCACGCTAGCGCTTCCGCAGCACATTGCTTGTGTGTCGCAGTCCCTGGCTCAAGCGCGTTGCTGCGACAATAGGAAGGGAAGCTGCATGAAAATTCCAATGATTGATCTGGTGTCTACAGCCGGGCTTGAGGCAGCAGCGGCTGTTTCGGAAGGCGCAGCACAAACCAGCGCGGCCTATGATGACGGCGTGGTGGCCGTGATGGCCTATGTCTATGATATTCTGCCGTAAACACCGCTTATGTGAGCATTACCAAGGTCATAGAACCTCAAATCGCAGATCCCGCTAGCGCATCAATTGCCCCCTGCAATATGATCGCGGCGGCGTGGCTGTCGATCCGTTCCGCGCGTTTTGCGCGGCTGGTATCCTGATCAATCATCGCGCGTTCTGCGCTGAGAGTTGACCAGCGTTCGTCCCACAGTAGGATCGGCAGCCCAACTGCGGCAGCCAAGTTTTGCGCATAGGCTTTGCTCGATTGGACGCGGGCTCCGGCGCTGCCGTCCATATTGCGAGGCAGTCCGATCACAATGCCGTTGATGCCGCGTTCAGCAATCAATTCCGCCATCGCATTTTTGTCACGGGTGAACTTGCCGCGGGGCAGCGTTTTGCCCGCTGTGGCAAAGCGCCAGCCTGCATCGCATGTGGCAATCCCGATGGTTTTCGTGCCGAGATCAAGGCCCAGCAATGCGCCGCCCTCTTCGCCTGCGCCCGGCAATGCTTCGCGAAAGTCATGCGCGCTTTCAGTGATTAAAGCAGATGCACTCACTTGTTTTGCCAAGCGGTCACACGCGCCGCGACATCGGCCTGGGTATTGGCCCAAAACAGCGGAATGTCATAAACGTGGTAATTATTGCCCGGCAGAACATAGCGGCCCATCTCGGGCGGATCACCGATCAACAGCAAGCCGCGATCATCGCAGATCGCTGGCACAGCATGGCGCACCAATACTCCTGTGGATAGGTCGTCATCGGGAACCAATGTGCCCAAATTATTGTCCTGATCTGACGAACCACCGATTTTACCATTTATCGGATTGGTGCAAAGTATGGGGCTGTCGCCGCGTTTCTCTCCATTAAACCCAGTCGATGCCGCATAGGTCTCTAGCACTTGCTCAGGGTCAGCAGGCTCAGCAAAGCTTGACCAGCTAAGAATGCAACCCGCCTGATCCGCCACGCTGCAAGCGGGCAAGGGGAGCTGCGGCAAATCATGCTTCAGCGATATCGGCCAGCCGATGACATATGCAGCGACAATCCTGTCGGCATCCGTGGTGCCTGCAATTTCCTCGCGCAATAAGCGCAACAAATGCAGCGAGCCTTGTGAGTGGCCCACAAGCACAATCGGCGTGTTTTCATCAATGCTGCTGCGGAAATAGGCAAAGGCCTGCGCGACATCGGCATAGGCTGCATCGAGCGCCATTTCTGCTTCTGGAGCATCGGTTAGAAAAGCGCCCACAGTGGCTTGACGGTATCGCGGCGCCCAGATTTCATCGGCTGCGTTGAAAGGGCTGGCCATGCCGCGCACATAGAGCTTTGCGACGCGCTCGGCCTGCTCGTTGCCAATGGCCGCATTCCATGCGCTGCGGTCAATGAAGCTCGTGGGATGGACGAAGAATACGGCGAAGTCGTTTGCTTTGGGCTCCGCCGGAGCCGGCGGCCCTGCCTGCTCGCCTTCGATCGCTGGTTGCCACCGCGCAGGATCGTTTACCCCAATACCCGGGCGCGAATACCAAAGAGCCGGGTCTTCATAAGCATTGGTTTGCATGGGGTCTTGCTGGGTGAATTCGGTGGTTGGAACGAAAGCAATCGCGGTCAATTCGCTCGCCCAAACACGCAGTGCAAACAATACCGCCAAGGTCAAAATGATTAGCGCCGCGGTGATCCAGAGGAATTTCTTCGCCATCGGAGTATGTTGCCGCCTATTCGCTTGCTGTGCTGGTTTGCGTCTCGTTCAGGGGCGGACGCAAGGTCGACCATGCCCGATCGCCGCGCATTGCGGTGAACCAGCTGATCGGGTTCCATGTGGAGCTGCCATCCAATGAGAAGGTGATGAACTCAGCCCGCCCGCCAATATTTTCCAGCGGTATCGGCCCTTGTAAGCCGCCCGGATCAACCAGTTCGCGGCTGTCGGAGGAGTGATCTCGATTGTCGCCCATAACGAATACGTGATCAGCTGGAATGGTGATTTCGCCAAAGTCATCCAGCGGTGCATTTCGCCGGTGATCGATGATCAAATAAGACGCGCCATTGGGCATGGTTTCGCGGTAGGTTGGCGGCTCGTAAAATTGCGCGCCATTGGCTTCGCGCACTCGGTATGGCTCGAAGTCAGATAGGCAGGGCGAGCCATTGCAGAGCAGGCTTGGCTCAACCGGAATGCGCACAGCGGGCACGACTTCTTGCAGCACAGGCGCGCCATTGAGGATAATTTGCCCCTCGCGCACTTCGAACCGGTCACCGGGCAAGGCGACAACGCGCTTGATATAATCCTCATCGCGCACTGGATGCACCGGGATCACCACATCGCCATATTCCGGCGTGGAGCCATTGATGCGCCATTCACCGCGCGGCAGCAAATGGAAGGATGCTGAGGCCCATGACCAGCCATAAGGATATTTGCTCACCACCAACCGGTCGCCCACAAACAGCCCCGGCATCATCGATGTGGAGGGAATATAAAATGGCTTTGCGATAAAGCTGTGGAACACGAGCACCGCCAGCAGCATCAAGGCCAATCCGCGCAATTCGGCGAACCAATTGACCTTTTCTTCGGCCGAATTTGTGTCTGTTTTGCTCATATCGTCAGGCTATCTGTCACAGTTATTTTGGGCGGTTAGGCCGGGTGGGCTTCTATAATCACGAAGGCTTGTGCCCATGGGTGATCATCGGTGAGGGTAAGATGAACATGCGCGACATGGCCATCTGGCACCATTTCCGCAAGCCGTTTTGCCGCGCCTCCTTCAAGCGCGAGTGTGGGGGCGCCCGATGGAGCATTGACGACGCCAATGTCTTTCATAAACACGCCGCGGCGAAAGCCGGTGCCAACCGCCTTGGAAAAGGCCTCCTTTGCAGCAAAGCGCTTGGCATAGGTGCCCGCGATGGTGAAAGGGCGACGGCGTGCTTTTGCGCGTTCCTTTTCGGTGAATACGCGGTTTTCAAACCGTTCCCCAAATCGGTCGAGCGAGTTTTGAATGCGCTCAATATTGCACAGGTCCGAACCTAGGCCGACAATCATAGTATCAATCCCAGACCGCCGAAGAACGCAAAAAAGAACATCACAAAGCACGCTCCAAAGATGATGTAGGTGGCCAGATATTTGCGCGCATTCCACAAGAATACGGTTGCAACCAGCAGCACAAGCGAGACGACAAAAGGACCGGACATCATCGCTAGTTCTTCAAATGGTATGCCGCGATCGCGATAGGCCTCTGATCCAAAGGCCAAGCCAAAGAACAATATCACGCTGCTGCCAACCAACATTAGGGCGTAGAATATCAGCATCAGCACAAACGGCCATATGGCTTGTTTTTGTTCTGTCATAAAACGGTCCTGTTAAAGCGGCCGATCAAGCGGGCGGGGCAATGATTAAAATTGTGATCAGAGCCAGCGCAATCCAATGAATGCTGACCTGACTGATCCACAATGGATGCGAAAAATCGCCTTTTGCGCGGTTTATTGCCCCGACATAGCCGAACACCTGCAGTGCCGGCCAGGCAATTGCCAGCACCAGAACTTTACCCGAACTGAGCGCGAAACCTAGCAAGCAAAGGCTGATTAGGAACGGGACGACACCGGCCAGCGCCCACAGTTTTTGTTTGCCAGTTAGCTCAAGCTCGGGCGCTTTACCCTCCATATTACCGTGCTTCATCCATTAGGCCGCGCATTTTTTTCACCGCAGCTTCTAGCCCTGTGAACACAGCCTCACCGATCAGATAATGCCCGATATTGAGTTCTGCGATTTGCGGGATAGCGGCAATGGGTTGGACGTTTTCAAAGGTCAGTCCGTGGCCAGCATGCGGCTCAATGCCGTTTTTTACAGCCAATGCTGACATATCGGCAATGCGTTTCAATTCGCTCGCCACGCGTCCATTATCGCCATCTGCAAAGGCATGGGCATATTCGCCAGTGTGGAACTCCACCACGGGCACGCCCAGCCGGATCGCCGTATCCAGCTGCCGCTCATTTGCTTCGATAAACAGCGAGACACGAATGCCAGCCTGTTTCAGCCTATCGACAATCGGAACCAGTGAGTTGTGCAGGCCCGCGGCATCCAGCCCGCCCTCGGTCGTGCGCTCCTCGCGCTTTTCGGGGACAATACAGGCGGCATGGGGTTTGTGGCGCAACGCAATGCTGAGCATTTCCTCGGTTGCGGCCATCTCCAGATTGAGCGGCAGATCGGTCGCGGTTTGAATGCGGGCCAAATCTTCATCGCGTATATGGCGCCGGTCTTCGCGCAAATGTGCTGTGATCCCGTCGCCGCCTACGCTGGCCACAATTTCGGCCGCGCGCACAGGATCAGGATGATCGCCGCCGCGCGCATTGCGAATGGTGGCGACGTGGTCAATATTCACGCCAAGACGTAAGGGAGGCAGCATTACTTACGGCTCCCCGGTTTTGTGATCGGGACAGCCGCAAGCTCGGCAGGCACTTCGTCAGGCGCGTAGCTGGGGAAATTGATTCCGATCAGCGGCACAAATGGCACACCCAGATCAACTTCGCCGCCAGACCTGTCGACCATTGCGACCTCTGCGATGACTTCGCCGCCTTCGCGGGCAACCGCTGCAATCGCCTCGCGGCTAGAGAGGCCAGTGGTCACAACATCTTCAACCATCAGGACTTTTGCGCCGGGCTCCAATGCAAAGCCGCGCCGCAGGTGAAATTCGCCATCTGGCCGCTCAAGAAAAAGTGCGTCTTTTTCCAAGGCTCGGCCCATTTCATGCCCAATTATCAGCCCGCCCATGGCCGGCGAGACAACAATATCGACCGCGCTGCGAATCTCTCGTGGAAGTTTTTGGGCTAATGCGATTGCCAACCGGGCCGCCCGCTGAGGGTTCATCAACACGCGTGCGCATTGCAAATAATGGGCGCTATGGCGGCCTGAGGACAATTCAAAATGCCCCTCTAACAAAGCGTTACAGCCGCGAAATTCAGATAGGATATTGTCTTCGGTCATTGTGGAAGTTCATACTCTTTTTAGCGGGGTACTGGAGCACATTGCATCAGGATCACCCCTTATTGCATATTTTTATCCCTAGAAGCGCTTGAGGCGCTCGGCAAGCGGGCCTATAGGCGCTGGTAACTCGGAGGTCTTCTCCGACCAATTGATGCGCGGCTTGAGGGCGAAGCGCGATGCGAATCATAGTGAGGATGCATCGCGGTGAATGCCTAAAAAACGCATAGCAGTGAAGCAGAAAGCGTTAGACTGATGACATTGGGCCGAAGCCTTAAACGGGCATATACTCTCCTCATTTTGAGCCTATCTATAGGCCTTTTGGCATTGATGCCGAACAGCGCGGCGGCGCAAGACGATGCCGCGGCAGCCGAGGCTCCAGCGGCAGAAGCAGCCACTGATGCGCTTTACACGCCGCTTGGTCAGGACATGACCAAAGGCCAGCCAGTTGCAGCTGAAGATGATTTTTACGGTAGCATTAATGTGCAGCCGCAATTTTCGGACATTGGTGAATATGCCAATGGCTTTCACAACGCGCTGATTTGGATCATGGCGATCATCAGCATCTTTGTTTTGGGCCTGATTTTCTGGGTTGTGGTCCGCTACAATAAGCGCTCCAATCCAACCCCTTCGAAAACAACGCATAACACCTTCATCGAAGTGGTCTGGACCTTGGTTCCCGTACTGATCCTTATCGGTATCGCGCTTCCGTCGATCTCGCTTTTGACAATGCAATATGAAGATCCGCCAGAAGACGCGATTACGGTCAAAGCCACCGGCGCGCAGTGGAATTGGCAGTACGAACTGCCCGACTATGGCGTTGAATTCACCAGCAACATGTTGAACCTGAAAGAGGGCCCAGAGATTAATCCTGGCATCCG
>JALZVZ010000162.1 GCA_023299945.1 Altererythrobacter sp.
ATCAGCATGATGAAGATATTGGCGAGCATCGAGAGAATCTCGTAAAGGGTAACCAGTGTAGCCGTCATTTATGTTTCCGTTCCGTTGTCGCGCAGCGTCCCAAACAATCTTGCAGCGCTTTAATGCGTATTACCCGTGTAACACGGTGAAATCTAGTGCGGTATTCTCGCTTATCAAGCCTGAACCAGCGTACCCGCACCGCGCGCGGTAAAGAATTCCAGCAGCATCGCATGGCCAACGCGGCCATCCAGCACAACCGCCGCCTCGCAGCCTGCCTCAACTGCCTTTACGCAAGTATCGAGCTTGGGGATCATGCCGCCTTGGATTGTGCCGTCAGCCTTCAGTGCCTCGATTTTTGCAGGGTCCAAATCTGTGAGCAGATTGCCCTGCTTATCCAAAACACCCTGCACATCGGTCAGCAGGAACAGCCGCGCTGCACCCAAAGCCGCCGCAATCGCGCCCGCCATTGTGTCGGCATTGATATTGTACGTATGGCCATCCTCGCCTGCAGCGATTGGCGCGATGATCGGGATGAGGCCAGAGGCGACAGCAGTGTCGATGACGCTGGTATCAACCGTGCTTGGCTCGCCGACAAAACCCAGATCGACAACGCGCTCAATATTGCTTTCCGGATCGCGCGAGGTGCGCACAGCCTTGGTCGCAGTGACCAGCCCGCCATCCTTGCCCGAAATACCAATGGCCTTGCCGCCTGCACCTGAAATCCAGCTAACGAGCTGTTTGTTAATGCCGCCGGACAATACCATTTCGGCAATTTCTGCCGTGGCCTTATCTGTCACCCGCAAACCGTCGACAAATGTGCTTTCCACGCCCAGTTTTTCTAGCATAGCGCCAATTTGCGGGCCGCCGCCATGGACAACAACCGGATTGATCCCAACCGCTTTCAGCAGCACAATATCTTCAGCAAAATCGCGCGCTGCTTCTGGATTGCCCATCGCATGGCCGCCATATTTCACCACAAAGGTGCGTCCAGCATAGCGCTGGAAATAGGGCAGCGCCTCAATCAGCACTTCTGCCTTGGCCAGCATTGCCGAAGGAAGCCCTGCGTTGCCCTTAGTGGTGTTGCTCATTGTGCCGTCTCCTGCCGCTTTCGCGTGAGCGTTGCGTGATTAGGGCGCTTAGCGCGCCGAGCCGCCAGAGGGAAGGGGGCGAAGGACCAGATTGGCAATTGCAAATCGCGCAAAAAAGGCCGAATGTTTTTTTTGATCGGGTGTAACCTTTGGTTTTACATAGGCGAATAACCGATCAACGATGCGTGTGAGGGGTGAAATATTTGCCGCATCATCCAAACATTTTAGGAGAGAATTCATGAACACCAATTCAATTAAAGGCGGCGTTGCAGTCGCAATCGCAGCTGGCCTCGCCGCTGCTTGTTCACCTGCTGCTGACGAAGCTGCAGATAAGGACGCAATGGCTTCAGCTGACGAAACCAGCGTTGAAGGCGAATTAACGGCTGCCTCGGCAGACGGCGGCAGCGTTGTTGGCGACGGCAAAAAAGATAAATGCTTCGGCATTGCGCTTACTGGCAAAAACGATTGCGCAGCGGGCGAAGGCACTTCGTGTCAGGGTACCAGCGTGACTGATTACCAAGGCAATGCTTGGACATATGTCGAAGACGGCACATGCGAGACAACCGATGCTGGCCCGAACGGCAAAGGTTCGCTGACACCAATCGTAGCATAAGCGCCTTTATTATAAAGGCCGGACCCTCCGGCCTGGCTGAACCCTCGCATTGATCAGCGAGCGGCTCGGGCCGCAAGACACGTACCCCTGTCTTGCGGCCCGTTTACGTTTGAAACTGGGGCCAGCAAGGCACGCACCCCCTGTCTTGCGGCCCGTTTACGTTTGAAACTGGGGCCAGCAAGGCACTTACCCCCGTCTTGCGGCACACTTGCGTTTGAATGCGGGGCAGCGCGCATGATATCGCATTTGCATGGCTCGCTATCGCTCTCCTCTCCTACGCTCAAAGCGCCGGTCTGGCTCTAAAACCGGTTCTGTGTCGGCTTTGGGAACGCTGATCTTGCTGGGCGCGATCCTGGCCCTTTGGTGGTTTGTCCTGCGCCCCATAAACGAGGCCAATGAAGGCTGGACGCCCCCTCCTTTGACCTTTGGCCTGTGCGGGACAAAAGGCGCTGGCCGTGCCTGCGTGATCGATGGCGACACGCTGCATATACGGCGCGGAGGTAACGTGCGCCGCATCCGCATCACCGGCTTTAACGCGCCCGAATTGGACGGCGCATGCGAAGCAGAACGCGCCCGGGCCTTGGCCGCTAAGCGCGCGCTTCATGCTTGGATGGCGAAAGGCGCGGTGGAATGGGATGGCGGCACCGACCCGCCCTTTGACCAATATGGCCGCGAGCTTCGCAGCCTTCGCCGCCCAGATGGAAAAGGCGGCCATGAAGAGCTCGCCGATCACATGCTGAAAACCGGCATGGCAGCGGAAAGCGGCTGGGGCACATCACCCAAGGATTGGTGCACCTGAGGCAGCACATATTGATGCCCCCTAGCGCGCACTGCCATGCCTATGTATAACAATGGCAAATGCGCAAGCGGTGTGGGACCGCAGCGACTTAGGGGAACATCAAATGAACGATACTCCAACACCAACTCCGCCATCAGGATCGCCAGCGCCCAATAA
>JALZVZ010000163.1 GCA_023299945.1 Altererythrobacter sp.
ATGGCCGCAGGCAGTCCGTAACCCATCGTTCCAAGTCCGCCCGATGTTAGCCATTTGTTAGGCTGGTCGAATCCGAAATATTGCGCCGCCCACATTTGGTGCTGGCCGACCTCGGTGGTGATAACCGGGCTTTGCGCCTTGGTCATTGCATACAGGCGCTCAACCGCCTTTTGCGGCATGATCGCGGCGGGGTTTTGAGCCGATTTTGGCGGATAGGAGAGGCATTCACGCGCGCGCCAACCTGCAATGCGGGCCTTCCATTCGCCAAGGTCTTGCGCTTTGCGCTCACCCCAAGCACTTATCATCTGCTCCAGAACTGTGGCGCAATCACCAACAATACCCAGATCCACGGGCACGTTTTTGTTGATAGAACCGCGATCAATATCAATGTGGATTTTAGCGCTATCTGGTGAAAATGCATCAAGCCGCCCGGTCACACGGTCATCAAAGCGCGCGCCGATGCACACCATCACATCGCATTTGTTCATCGCCATATTGGCTTCAAATGTGCCGTGCATACCTAGCATGCCAAGCCAGTCGGGATGATCACATGGGAATGCGCCAAGGCCCATCAAGGTTGAGGTTGTGGGCGCGCCGGTTATGCCCTGCAATTGGCGCAGCAACTGCGCGGCCTCTGGGCCAGAATTGATCACACCTCCGCCGGTATAGAATATCGGGCGCTGTGCCTTTTCAAGCAATGCGACGGCCTGTGCAATGTGATCATCGGGCGCGCGCGTTTGCGGTTTGTATCGGCCAGAGGCGAGGGCCCTGCTTGGTTTTGCAACCGATGGCACAGCGATCTGCACATCCTTAGGGATATCGACCAGAACGGGGCCGGGCCGACCGGTGGTGGCGATGCGGAAGGCTTCTTTCAGCGTGGCCTCCAGCTCGCTAGGCTCTTTGACCAGATAATTGTGCTTTGTGCAGTGGCGCGTGATGCCAATTGTATCTGCCTCTTGAAAGGCATCTGTACCAATCAGTGCGGTCGGGACTTGGCCGGTGATGACGACCATCGGGATCGAGTCCATAAACGCATCTGCAATCCCAGTGACTGCATTGGTTGCCCCAGGGCCTGAGGTGACAAGAACAACCCCGGGCTTTCCGGTCGATCGTGCGTAACCTTCAGCGGCGTGGGCCGCGCCCGCTTCGTGACGGACAAGGATATGACGAATGGCTTCGTTTTCGAACAGCTCGTCATAAATGGGCAGCACTGCGCCGCCGGGATAACCGAAGACAAACTCGACGCCTTCTTCAATAAGGCTGTCGACCAGTATTTTTGCGCCGCTGCGCTGCTGTGACACGTTATTTATCCTTCGCTTTGGTTCCGCGTCTTGGAATTGGACGCGGAAACGCGCGTTTGTATCAAGAAAATTGGCCCAGCGCAGGGAAATTGCGGCGAGCCTGTTTGATGCGCGCTATGCATTCTTATATAACGTGTCAAGGGCTAATTACGTAATAATAATGCGAATAGTGTTTGAATATCATAATTCTGTGACTCGATCCGTTGCCAGTGTTCGGGTGTTTGATTGCGAAACCATGTATATTGCCTCTTGGCATAATTGCGGGTGGCTTGCGAGGCGCCTGCAATCGCTTCTTCCAAGGATATCAACCCATCCAGATACCGCGCAATTTCAGGCACACCGATGGCGCGCTTTACGGGTAAGCCGCTGTCGAGATCTCGGGCAAGCAGTCCCTCAACCTCTGGCAAAGCGCCTTTTTCTAGCATGAGTGCAAACCGCCGGTCACACCGTTCATACAGCCATTCTCGTGGGGGAAGCAGGATTGCTGCATGCAAATTAACCGCCTGCACAATCCCGCCTTCCTTATGCTTGTGCCAATCGCCCAATGTGCGTCCGGTAGAGCGCACCACTTCCAAAGCCCGTGCGATCCGTTGCGTATCAGTTGGGTTAAGTCGCTCTGCGCGAGGGGGGTCTTCTATTTGCAAAGCGGCATAGGCCTCGCCCACGGGCATGGCGCGCACCTCTTTGCGCGCGGCGGCATCAATCGCGGGTATCGGCGCAATCCCGTTCAGCAACACATCAATATACATGCCGGTTCCCCCAACGAGGATTGGCACCGCGCCGGCATTATGCACATCCGCAATTTCCTGCCGTGCCTGCGCCGCCCAATCGGCTGCTGAACAGGCCTGCGCCCCGTCCCATGCGCCGAACAAGCGGTGTTCTACGCCTTGCATTTCTTCATCGCTTGGCCGCGCGCTAAGCACACGCAAATCGGCATAGACTTGCGCGCTGTCCGCATTGATGACCACGCCGCGCTTGCAACGCTTTTCCAGAGCTAAAGCCAGATCCACGGCCACTGCGCTCTTGCCGCTAGCGGTTGGCCCTGCGATGAGCGCCACGTCTGGTTTATCGCCCACAGACTTGGTTTTTGGAGTTTCATTTATGCTCATCGCCCGCCTGATAGCAGAGAGAGCCGATCTGCTCACCCATATTGAAGCGCTTAAGCACAGCTTGGATGCAGAAGGCCTGCCGATGACCGCCTCGGCAGAGGATTTGGGAGGCGGTGTGCTGGTTGAAGTGCAAACAATGGGCGATAGCATTCGTGTGTTTGCAGATGCTTTGGACGCGAATTTCCCTGGGTGCGACCGCCTGATAGCGGTGGACAAAATCGCCGTACCGCGTCTGTTTGTCTCAGATATGGATTCCACCATGATCGGGCAAGAGTGCATTGACGAGCTTGCCGATTACGCTGGCCTCAAAGAGAAAATTGCCGACATTACAGAACGAGCAATGCAGGGTGAATTGGACTTTGCCGCCGCGCTATATGAACGTGTCAGCCTTCTCAAAGGTTTGGAAGAGGGCGCGATTGCGGCATGCTTGGCAGATCGGATTACCGCCATGCCCGGTGCAAAAACCTTGGTGCAAACTCTGCGGGCGAAGGGTTGCCGCACGGTGCTGGTAACAGGCGGCTTTCATCATTTTGCAGATGATATTGCGCAGCAATTGGGGTTTGAGCGGGTTGTCGGCAACCGGCTTGAGGTCGCAGATGGCAAGCTAAGCGGCGGGCTTGTTGGCGCCATCACCGACAGCGGCGTTAAGCGCACAGTGTTGGAAGAAGAGCAGGGCGCCTTGCCCGCTGGAGCAACCTCGCTTGCAACCGGTGACGGAGCAAATGATATCCCAATGTTGCAGGCCGCGGATTACGGAATTGCCTATCATGCCAAGCCAAAGGCGCGCGATGCCGCCAATGGCCGCGTCGATGCAGGCGATCTGACGGCTGTTTTGCATTTGCTTGGCATCGCAGAGCCAGACTGGGTAACCAGCTAAACATCCGCGCAAATCCGGATATGCCAGACCAAGCCCGCTTAACCATGCCGCCCTAGACCCTGTCTCCTCATTCAAAAAGGCGTCAGGAGACAGGCCGTGCAAGGACAATTTATTGAACCCGATCATTCGTTGCAAGATTGCGAAAAGCCGCATGAACAGCTGGGCGTGTCGATGTATTCTGGGTTCCAAGCAATCAATGGAGCGGAGAAATTACGAGGCCTGAGCCGGATTTTTGATACCATTGCAGAGCGGATGCAGTCGGTCGATATGCCTTATGAGGACCAGTGCTCGATCAATTATTATTTCGATCTCTTGCGGGTTATGCGCGATTTTAACGGTGAATATGACCGCGTGGTTGAGGTTGGTACTTTTATGGGCGGGGCCTCGGCAATCATTGCTGGCTGCGCTGAGCAGTTTGATTTTGACCTTGATATGGTCGATCCCAACGAACGGTTTTTGCGCTTTTCTTACGAGCGGATACGGCGCGCCTTCCCCGAAGCAGCTGGCCGTGTGCGACTGTTTCACGGTGATCTGCCATCCTATGTTCGCCATGTGATGCTGAAGGAAGAGGGCCGCCGATCACTGATCCAGCATGATGGCGCGCATGATTTCAATCAAGTCGTCACAGATTTGACCGCGCTCTCTTTCGTCAAGGACCAGGTCCATGCCATCATTGCGCAGGACACGCATTTGCGCGGCTCGCTTGAATTCATGAATTTTGTCGATCTGGCTCTGATGGCGGTGTTTGGCAAAGATTTGAATTATATGCCGATCGGCGCAGTCTATGGTGAGTTTGATAAAGTCACGCGGCCCAACCGTTTCCAGGGGAATTACTTTTTGCCCGGCGTGGCAGAAGGTATGGTCCTGCCGATGTCAGCCAATAGCTTCCAATATCCGCACGCCGCCATGACGTTTGAGGATATGTTCGGTCCAGATCCTGATGCAGCCAATACGAATTTGGCAGCAGCTTAGGTTAAAGCCAGCTAGCAATCTGGCTCAACGGCTTTTTCTTAACCGCATGGGCGGGCACGGTTGCGCCTTCTTCAGGCTGACCCACCACGACAATCATGAGCGGTTTTTCATGCTCTGGGCGGCCGCATATTTCGCGCAAGAACCCCATGGGTGATGGCGTGTGGGTGAGGGTTGCACAGCCCGCCTCATGCAAGGTCGCAATCAACATGCCGCAGGCGATGCCGACGCTCTCATTGACGTAATAGTTTTGCGTTTTGCCGTCTTCTTCAATGCCGCCTTTGCGCTGGGCAAACACCACAATGAGCCACGGCGCAGTCTCGAGAAAAGGTTTGTCCGCATCTGTGCCGATCGGGCTAAGTGCCTCTAACCAGTTTTCGCTAGCTTTCGGATCGTCGCCATCCGCGCCGTAAAATGCACGCTCTTCGTCCTCAGCTGCCTTGCGGATCGCGCTTTTTGTTTCGTCTGAGGAGATGGCTGCAAAATGCCATGGCTGATGGTTTGCGCCATTGGGCGCTGTGCCAGCGGCTTCGATGGCGGCCTCGATCACTTCGCGCGGAACGGGCTTATCAGAGAAATATCTGCATGACCTACGTGTTTTTAAGCTGTCGCGGCGCGCGCGGGCTCGTTCTATTTTTTCTGCATCGGATATAGTGGGCAGGGAGTACGGAAGGGCGTCATGTTTTTGCATGGAATCATCTATTCATTTTTTGGCTTAAGAAGGGAAGTTAAAGTTACTGACATAGATGTAAGTTGCGTTTCGTGAACCTATTTGGTATCCAATTGTACGACTCGAAGAATAAGGCGCTTTCCCAATGGCTTTGACTGACCTTCCCCTCGTTGCCTCAGACCGCAAATTGCACGGCATTCGCCCTTTCAAGGCTGTGCATCACTTCCGCAAATTGATCGCCGACAAAGAAGATACCAAGCAGGTTTTCTATATTATTGAGGCGCTTGCGGGCCGGAAAGTCTTAGATCAAGGCAAGGCATTTATCCCCACTCCGACCGCGCAAGATTTTATCCATCGCGAAAGCAAAACGGCGCTTGCCGATATGCTTGACGATCATTCACGCTGGACTGATTGCGGCCCCAATACCGTCGCGCAGCATTATATGCGCTTTATGAAGCGTGAA
>JALZVZ010000164.1 GCA_023299945.1 Altererythrobacter sp.
AGATCATGGGACGAGGTGACGCTGGCTGTACCCTTGGTCGCCGCTGGTGTCGCCTTCTTAATGATGGCCGCACGCAGCTTGGACGCGCTGACTTTGGGCGAGGATGCAGCACGTTCGCTCGGCATTAATTCGGGCGCTTTGCTCTGGTTGCTGATCGCAGGGATTGGGCTCACTGTGGGCGCCAGCGTAGCGGTGGCTGGCATCATTGGTTTTGTCGGATTGATCGTGCCGCATTTGGTGCGGCCATTGACGGACCGCTTGCCCTCCAGCCTGATCCTGCCCAGCGCATTGGCGGGCGCATTGTTGGTGCTGATCGCCGATAGCATTGTGCGGATATTGCCGCTGGTCACAGAGCTGCGGCTGGGCATTGCCTTGTCCCTTATAGGTGCGCCGTTCTTCTTGTGGCTGCTGCTGAAAATGCGGAAGACAGTCCTATGATGCTCGGCGCTCATAACCTGTCTTTGCAGCGCGCAGGCCGGCATGCTTTGAAAGATGTTTCAGCCGAACTGCGCAGTGGTGAAGTAACCGCGATTTGCGGACCAAATGGCGCGGGCAAGTCGAGCCTATTGCTTGCGCTGGCGGGATTGCTTGAGGCGTCAGTTGGTGGTGTTTCATTGGATGGAAATTCGCTCAAGGCGCTTCACCCACGCATCCGGGCACAGGCGATTGGCTATCTTCCGCAATCAGCTGAGGTTGCATGGGATGTGGCGGTAGAAAACATCGTGCGGCTGGGGCGGCTTCCTTACCGAGATCGCGGCGATACGGCGGTTGAGGCGGTCATCGCAGCGCTTGATCTGGAGGCGTTGCGCGGTCGCCCCGCCTCACAATTGTCAGGCGGTGAGCGCGCCCGCGTTCTGCTGGCACGGGTGCTGGCAGGCGAGCCTGATTGGATCCTTGCAGATGAGCCTTTGGCCGCTCTGGATCTGGCGCATCAACTCAGCCTGCTGAAGCATTTACGCAGCGCCGCCAATAATGGAGCAGGCGTGGTTTTGGTGCTCCATGATCTCAGCTTGGCAATGAACCATGCTGACCGTGTGCTGGTGCTCGAAGAGGGCAGCTTGGCCGCCGATGGTCCGCCGCAAGAGGCGCTTTCGTCAGGCAACATCGCCAAGGTTTGGGGCGTTGATGCGCGATGGATCGGGGATGCTGGCAAAAGCGGTGAGCCGCGCGCGCTTATTACCTCTTAACTGAACTGCCCGTTCAAGCCGCTGACAGGTCGCTCCGTTTAGTCCCGATCCCACAACATGTAAGGGACGGGAACATATGAACCGCATATTTTTAAGCGCAGCAGCGAGCATTCTTGCGGTCGGCATATCTGTGCCTGCGCATGCTTGTAGCACCGTCAATGACCAAGTGACCATCCATCCCCTGAGCCAAGAAAAGCCCAAAGCGGGCAAGCGCGGCATTGGGAATGTCTTTAAGATCCATTATTCCGGCGAGCGGTCTGGTGAACAGAACAAGTTATGGCCCAATTATTACGTCGTCGAAGTGGTCGCCGGCAAAAAGAAGGGCCAGAAAGCTCTGATCCCGGCCCATGTCACCTCATGCCATTCGGTATCAATCGCCAAGGGTGCAACCGGCTATGTCGTCGGCAATTGGCAGACTAAAGACCGCGATGGTAACAAGCTTGAAGTGCCAATTTTGTCGACTTGGATGAATGGCCGGCAAGAGAAGTTCAGCTTCCTGCGTTAGTGACCATATCAAGCAGTAGTGGGAGGAGGGCGACACCGGCCGTCCGCCCTCCCGGCTCCCACTGATAGCGCGACTTACTCTGATGTAAGCCCGCGCGATTCCAACATTGGTTGCACATCCGGCTGGCGGCCTGCGAATTTTTCGAACATATCGAAATAGTCCATCGTGCCCCCGCGGCTCAGCACTGTCTTGCGGTAATGATCGCCATTTTTGCGCGTCAAACCGCCATTGTCGATGAACCATTTGCGGCTGTCTTTATCGAGCATTTCGGTCCACAAATAACTGTAATAGCCCGCAGAATAGCCCGCAGGTGAGCTAAAGATATGGTTGAAATAGCTGCTGCGATAGCGCGGCGGCACCAGATCAATTTCCAGCCCCAACTCTTTCAGCGATTTGCGCTCAAACGCATCGACTTGCGCTGTTGTGGTAATGCTGCGCGCTTCAGCCGGGGTCAGCGAATGCCATTTCATGTCGAGCAGAGCGGCCTCAACCACCTCGCCAAAATCATAGCCTTGATTGAATTTCGACGCGTCATCGATTTTTTGAACCAGTTCCATCGGAATGGTCTCGCCAGTTTCATGATGCTTTGCATAATTCTGCAAAACCTCTGGGTAAGTCGCCCACATTTCATGCACTTGGCTGGGATATTCAACAAAGTCGCGCGCCGTGGCTGTACCAGAGATTGAGGCATATTGCTGATCTGCGAACAAGCCGTGCAGCGCATGGCCAAACTCGTGGAAGGTCGTCTCTACCCAGTCAAAACTGACGAGCTGCACTTCGCCATCAGCCGCTTTGGGAATGTTCAGCACATTGTAAATCACCGGCTTTGTACCGGCCAATTTCGACTGATCAACAAAATTGCTCATCCATGCGCCGCCGCGTTTCGAGGGGCGCTGGAACGGGTCGAAATAGAACAGACCAAGCTCCGAGCCATCGGCCTCAAGCACGGTGTAGACCCATACGTCCTCATGATAGGTTGGCAGGTCTGTGCGGCGTTCAAACGTCAAGCCATAGAGCTTTTCCGACATGTAAAACACGCCGTCTTCCAGCACTTTTTCAAGCTGGAAATATTGCATGACTTCATTGTCATC
>JALZVZ010000165.1 GCA_023299945.1 Altererythrobacter sp.
AGTACGAATTTCAACAGCATCGCCTAAATCCCTTTTGTATTTGCCGGTGTCGTATTGCGTTTCTTGGCAGTAAATTTCGGCAGTTTGAGCGATTTCACTAGCCCGCGCAATTCTTGCCGAGCAATCAGATGGCTTGTGCCCAGCTCACCCAAATTGCCCTTGTCGAGCAAGGTCAGGCCAGAGGGAAACAGCTCGCGGAAAATCACCCGCTCAGACATGCCCTGCGCAACGCGGAAACCAACGCGCTTGGACAGCTCATCCAAAGCGCTCTCTATCCGTACTTTGTTGCGCGCCTCAACATGGCCGGTACGGTTACGCACAACCACCCAATCCATTTCAGGCCGGCCCTCTTTCAGCGTCGCACGGCTGCGCTTAAGCCGTGCCTGCCAGATCATCTCAGCAAAAAAAGACAATTTCTTGACCTTGAATGTCTCAGGATCAACCTGGCCAATCAAATCGAAATCAACGAAGCTATCATTCATCGGCGTGACCAAAGTATCAGCGTTTTCTGCCGCCACGCGTGCCAATGGATCATCGCGTCCAGGATTGTCGATGATGAGAAAATCAGCATCCTTACCCAGACGCTCCATCGCGATCAGTAGCGCAGAATCGCTGCGCCCTCTAAACACGTGGCATTCCGGCGATGGCAGATCGACACCCTTACGCTCCGCTGTAGCAGCGCGGTTCTCCATATAACGGTCCATCGTGCGCTGGCGCGGATCAAGGTCAATGGCGGCCACTTTCGCGCCCAGATAAGACAGCGCCACAGCAACGTGCACAGCCGTTGTCGACTTACCTGTGCCGCCCTTTTCATTGGCAAAAACGACGCGGTGAGCGGTTTTTTCAAGCATTGCAGCCCCCCTTGAAAAAGCTGATTTTGTTAGTCCTAGCGTTTACCACGAGGCGATTTGCTCTTTCATCAATATGCGCCGCAATCTTGTATCAAAGCGCGCAGCCGGTTTAGGGGGGTGGGGAAGCCATATCGGAGGGGCAAGGGCTGTGCAAACCGTTACATCACTAAGCATGTTAAGAAATGCAATCTCCAGGTTGCGGAAATCGAACGGAACAGTTGGCTTGGTGCCGACCATGGGCGCTTTGCACGAGGGGCATTTAACCCTAATGCGCCAGGCTGCGGCGCAATGCGATCATGTCGTGGCATCCATCTTTGTGAACCCCACGCAATTTGGCGAGGGCGAGGATTTGGACGCCTATCCGCGGCAATTGGCGCAAGATTCCGCCATGCTAGAGGACGAAAATGTATCGCTATTATGGGCGCCAACGGTGGAAGAAATGTATCCCGCCGGCTTCGCCTCCAGCATTGCGGTCAGCGGCGTATCGGACAATTTCTGCGGTGCGGACCGCCCCGGGCATTTCGACGGCGTGGCCAGCGTCGTGTGCAAATTGTTCAATCAGGTGCAGCCCGATATAGCCTTTTTTGGCGAGAAAGACTGGCAGCAATTGGCGGTTATTCGCACGATGGCGCGCGATCTTGACCTAACGCTTCCCCATGCCAGCGCTATTATCGGCGTGCCGACCGTTCGCGAGGAGGATGGTCTGGCGATGAGCAGCCGCAACCGGTATCTTTCCGCCCAAGACCGCGCGAATGCGGCGACACTTCCCAAGGCGATGAAAGCGGCCATTGCTGCGATAGAAGGCGGCGCGAATGTGGCTGCATCCACCAGCGACTTGGAAAAAGCACTGCTTACCGCCGGATTTGCGAGCGTGGATTATGCCGCATTGGCAGACGCTATGTCGTTGCAGCCGCTGGAAACACTGGGGGCTGCGCCCGCACGACTGCTGGTCGCAGCACGCATTGGCGGCACGCGGCTGATCGATAATATGGCGGTTGGTTAAACGCTCATCATAGGTTTTGTTTGACGAATGCGCACATCGCATGGCAATGGCCCACATCTTGGATATGAGCGGGTATAGCATAGTGGTAATGCTCTAGCCTTCCAAGCTAGCTAGAGGGGTTCGATTCCCCTTACCCGCTCCAAACAGTCCGCTGTGCCCTAGCTATTGGGGGGCTAAACTATTCGTTGCTTGCCGTAGCGACGCAAACCCTTATCCCTCCCGTCATACTGAAAATTTCTCGCTCAGAAGAAACTGATATAATGGCGAAACTTACACATCTTCAGCGGCTAGAGGCCGAAGCAATCCATATTATGCGCGAAGTCGTGGCCGAGGCAGAAAACCCGGTTATGATGTATTCGGTCGGCAAGGATAGCGCCGTGATGCTGCATCTTGCGCGCAAAGCATTTTACCCGGCTCCCCCGCCCTTCCCATTGCTGCATGTCGACACGACTTGGAAATTCCAAGATATGTATGCTCTGCGCGACAGTATGGCGAATAAGATCGGCATGGATCTGCTTGTTTGGCAGAATAAAGAAGCCGAAGAACAAGGCATTAACCCGTTCGATCACGGCCCGGTTCACACTGACATGTGGAAGACGCAAGGGCTCAAACAAGCGCTCAATCATTACGGATTTGACGCAGCTTTTGGCGGCGCCCGCCGTGATGAGGAAAAGAGCCGCGCCAAAGAGCGCGTATTCTCCTTCCGCACAGCCAATCATGGATGGGATCCGAAACAGCAGCGGCCTGAACTTTGGAATGTCTACAATGCCCGCAAATCCAAGGGCGAAAGCATCCGCGTCTTCCCGATCAGCAATTGGACCGAGCTGGATATTTGGCAATATATTATGGCCGAAAATATTGAGATTGTGCCGCTCTATTTTGCCGCCGAACGCCCTACCTTTGAATGGGAAGGCGGATTGTTCATGGCCGATGATATTGACCGGCTGACCCGTGTGATGGGCAAAAAGCCTGAAATTACGATGAAATCTGTCCGTTTCCGCACGCTTGGGTGTTTCCCGCTGACAGGCGCGGTGGAAAGCACCGCGTCCAACCTGTCAGAGGTCGTGCAAGAAATGCTGCTGACCACAACATCCGAACGCCAAGGCCGCACCATCGATAAGGATGAAGGCGGTGCCGGCATGGAGAAGAAAAAGCAGGAGGGTTATTTCTAATGACCGATTCTGGAACTGTATACGAAACAGATGCTCTGATCGGTGAGGATATTGGCGCTTATCTGGAACAGCATCAAAACAAGCAGCTGTTGCGCTTTATCACTTGCGGCAGCGTGGATGACGGCAAATCAACGCTGATCGGCCGGTTGCTGTATGACAGCAAAATGATCTTTGAAGATCAGCTCGCCGCGCTAGAAGACGACAGCAAAAAGAGCGGCACGCAAGGCCAAGAAATCGATTTTGCGCTGCTGGTTGATGGGCTGGCGGCAGAGCGCGAACAGGGCATCACCATCGATGTCGCCTACCGTTTCTTTGCCACCGAAAAACGCAAATTCATCGTCGCGGATACGCCGGGCCATGAGCAATATACCCGCAATATGGTCACTGGCGCATCCACCGCTGACCTCGCCGTTATCCTGATCGATGCGCGCAAAGGCGTGCTGGTTCAGACGCGGCGGCACAGCTATCTGGCGCATTTGCTCGGTATTAAACATCTGGTTTTGGCCGTGAACAAGATGGATCTGGTCGATTATGATCAATCCAAGTTCGACAGCATTGTCGCCGATTATCGCGCATTTGCCAACGAGATTGGGATTGCGGATTTCACCGCCATTCCCATTTCCGGCTTTAAGGGCGACAATATTGCATCTGCCCCATCCAAAAACACGGCGTGGTACACAGGCCCATCACTGATCGATCATTTGGAAAGCGTGACGATCGCCAATACAGAGGCACAAGCCCGCAGCTTCCGCATGCCGGTGCAATGGGTCAACCGGCCCAATCTCGACTTTCGCGGCTTTGCTGGCCTAATCTCTGACGGCGCGGTGAAGCCAGGTGATACAGTGCGCATTGTGCCTGCGGGCAAGACCAGCACGGTCAAGACAATCGCCAGCTTTAATGGCGATATGGACGAAGCCGTTGCTGGACAATCCGTCACCATTATCCTTGATGATGAGGTGGATTGCAGCCGCGGCGATGTGATCGCGACTGCGGATGATCCGCCCGAGGCGTCTGACCAGTTTGAGACCACGATAGTCTGGATGTCTGATGAGCCGATGAAGCCAGGACGCGGGCTGTGGCTGAAGCTTGGAACGCAAATGGTCACAGCGACTGTGCAAGCGCCGAAATATGAGATCGACGTCAATTCTTTCGAGCATTTGGCGGCCAAAACGCTAGAGCTCAACAGCATTGGCGTGGCAGAATTGCGCACGGACAAGCCCATAACTTTTGAACCCTATGACGCATCGCGGCAGCTGGGCGGTTTCATCCTAATCGACAAGGTCACCAATGCCACCGTGGCCGCCGGGATGATCCATTTCAGCCTGCGCCGCGCGCAAAATGTGCATTGGCAACCCACGACCGTGGCGCGCGAGGACCACGCCAATATCAAAAACCAAACGCCGCGCGTTCTGTGGTTCACCGGCCTATCGGGCTCTGGCAAATCGACAATCGCCAATGAGGTTGAGAAACGCCTAGCGCAGATGAACCGCCACACATTCCTGCTGGACGGGGACAATGTACGTCACGGCTTGAACAAGGATTTGGGCTTCACTGAAACCGACCGGATTGAGAACATCCGCCGCATTGGTGAAGTCGCCAAATTGATGGCGGATGCCGGGCTGATCGTTCTGACGGCATTTATCTCGCCCTTCCGCGTTGAGCGGCAATTGGTGCGCAATATGCTGCCCGAGGGTGAATTCATCGAAGTGTTCGTCGACACGCCGCTGGCCGTGGCTGAAGAACGCGATGTGAAGGGCCTTTATAAGAAAGCACGCGCTGGCGAGCTGGCCAATTTCACCGGCATCGACAGCCCATATGAAGAGCCGCAGAACGCCGAAATTCACGTCAACACAGTGGATATGAGCGTGGAAGAGGCGGCCGACCACATCATCGCCAAAATCCTTCCGCTGATCTAGAGTGCCATCCATGAAGGCCATGAACGACAGTCAACTTGCCGCGCATTTGGCGCAAATCACGGGCCGCATCCTTCTGGATGTGCGCGCATCGGGCATGTTTACCGGCAAAGCTTTGGGCAAAGCGGGCGACCAGACCGCGAACCAATTCCTCATCCATGCATTGATTGCACAGCGAGCCGATGACGGCCTGCTGTCGGAGGAAAGCAAAGACACTGATGCACGCCTCTCCAAATCGCGAGCGTGGATTATCGACCCCGTTGATGGCACCCGCGAATATGGCGAGGAACGCGAAGATTGGGCCGTGCATGTTGGCATGGCAGTGGACGGTGTCGCTGATATTGGCGCGGTCGCATTACCGGGCCGCGATATGGTGCTGCGATCCGATCAGCCGCGCGAATTGCCCGAGGCTGCCAAAACACCCCGCTTTGTCGTTAGCCGCACGCGCCCTGCGAAAGAAGCGCAAGCCGTCTGCGCCGCTATGAATGGTGAGCTTGTCGGCATGGGTTCGGCGGGCGCAAAAGCTATGGCAATCGTGCTGGGCGAGGCCGAAGTCTATCTGCATTCCGGCGGGCAATATGAATGGGATAGCTGCGCGCCGGTTGCCGTTGCCCGCGCGCACGGGCTGCATTGCAGCCGGATCGATGGTTCGCCATTGCTATATAATCAAGCCGATACATATTTGCCCGACCTGCTGATTTGCCGCGCTGAATTGGCCGATGAAGTGCTGGGTCTCGTGGCTGGCCTTACTTAGCCTCGTTTGGCCTCATTTGGCCTCGGGTTCTTTTTCAGGTAATTTAGCCTCAACCTTCGCAGCACCTATCACCATCTCAACCCGCCGATTTGCCGCACGTCCAATCTCATTGGGCGAGCCATCAGGCAGAGCATTGGGCTGAACCGGATTTTGTTCGCCAAAGGCGATCACTTCGATCCGATGTTCTGAAATACCGCGTTTGATCAGCCAAGCAGCCACCGCCAATCCGCGTTCCTCAGAGGCATCCAAATTGGCCGCATCTGCGCCGCCTGCATCCGAATGCGCGCGCAGGGCGATACGATTCGTACCGCGCAATTGCTCTGAACCCAGCGCCTTTTCCAATTCCGCCACAGCATCAGCATCCAGAACCGCACCGCTATCGGGAAAGCCAATTGTGACCTTCAAAGGTTCGGGCGCAGTTTCAGCCTCAGGTTCAGGCACGCCGGCCTCAGGCCCAAAGATCGAAGCGGTTGGCTGCGCATCTGGGGCAGCGGGAATATCGCCATCCGTCCCTGCGTCTGCGATCCCATCAACCGCGCTTTCTGCCACTGCGTCCTTGGCAGGATCAGCCGCAGGCTTGCATCCAGCTAGCATCAACAAAGCCGCCCCACTGGCCGCAATCATCGCCGTCTTGTGAGTGTCTGTTGTCATCATCTTGGCCTCTTTCCCCGTCTCTATGCGGTCTTCGGAGTCTGTTTCTTCGCCGCCTCTTTGGCCGCTTCCTTTTGCGTCTTTTGCTCGGCTTTCTTCGCGGCCTTTTCCTCTGCCAGCGCAGGCTGAGGCGGAGCAAAAGTAATCACCGTATCGCCGGGGCACGGTTCAGGCCGC
>JALZVZ010000166.1 GCA_023299945.1 Altererythrobacter sp.
CCGCTGGCGCGCTTTTGCGTCCCGTGTTTTTGAACGGTGTAGACATAGGCGCGGTTCAGCGCGGCCTCGTCGGCCTGAGGGTCATATTCTAAGACCCGTTCTACAAGTTCATATTGGCGCAGCATCAGGGGCGTGAATGTGCGGCGGAATGCTGGGCTTTGCAAACACTATTATCGAGAAAGGTTTTTGCCCGATCAGCTCCAATTCGCCTCTGGCGGTAGGCTCATCAAAATCGCATCAATATTGCCGCCAGTTTTCAAACCAAACAAGGTGCCGCGATCATAGACGAGGTTGAACTCAACATAGCGTCCGCGCCATTCCAATTGCTGCTGCTTGTCTTGCGGTGTAAAATCCGCATTCATCCGTCCGCGCACGATTTTGGGGTAAATATCGAGGAAGGCTTTGCCGACGTCCTTTGTGAAGGCGAAATTGCGGTCAAATGCCGCCCCAGATCCATCGGTATCATCGCTGGCCAAATGGTCGTAGAAAATCCCGCCTACTCCGCGGTGGCACTGGCGGTGCGGGATGTAGAAATAATCATCCGCCCATTTCTTGAATTTCTCATAATAGGTGGGATCATGCGCGGCGCAGGCTGCACGGAAAGCGGCATGAAATGCCTCGGTGTCCTCTTCATAAGGGATAGGCGGGTTAAGGTCCGCCCCGCCGCCAAACCATGCCTTGCCCGTCGTGAGGAACCGCGTGTTCATATGCACAGCGGGAACATGCGGGTTGGCCATATGCGCCACTAGCGAAATGCCTGTGGCAGTAAAGCTGGGGTTGTCGGCATCCGCGCCGTTTACTTGGGCGGCAAATTCCTTGGAGAAATTGCCTTTGACGGTGGAGACGTTAACGCCAACCTTTTCAAAGACTTTGCCCTTCATCGTGCCCTGAACGCCGCCGCCCGGATCTTCATTGCCCGCCTCCTCGCGGCTCCACGGGGTGAAGGCAAAGCTGGCGTCTGATCCAGCCTCGCGCTCGATCGCCTCGAATGCGTCACAGATTTGGGTGCGCAAATCCTCGAACCATGTTTTCGCAGCGTGTGTCTGGGGGCTAATGTCGGTCATACCCGCCCTCTTGCCAAAGCGCGCGGGCTGGGGCAAGTGAGACGAATGGTTCCCGTTTCGTTCACATCCAATAGCCTGGCGGCGCATGCGCTGGATTTTTGCGGAGAGGAGATGGTTCTGCTCCCCTCCAATGCGATCTATTGGCCGCGCGAAAACGCATTGCTGGTGGCCGATTTGCATTTGGAAAAGGGCAGCTTTTACGCCTCCCATGGTCAGATGCTGCCGCCCTATGACAGCCGCGAAACATTGTCCCGTGTGGCCGATGCATTGAAACAAACAGGCGCACGCCGAGTGTATACTCTGGGCGATAATTTCCATGACGCGCACGGGGCTGAGCGATTGGAAGCGCACGCCGCTGGTATGCTGGATGCGCTGGTGCGCGCAGTGGATTGGGTGTGGGTGACGGGCAATCACGACCATAATTCAGACACGCGCGCCGCCGCACCGGGCGGCACAGAACTCGAAGAATTAGAGATCGCGGGAATGATCCTGCGGCATGAGGCCAAGCGCGGCGAAACACGGCCAGAGCTTTCCGGACATTACCATCCCAAGCTTCGCCTCAAAGTGCGCACGCGGCATATTGCCCGCCCCTGCGCCGTGGTCAGCCGCGATGAAGCAGGATCGGGCCGCATGATCTTGCCCGCATTTGGCGCGTATACTGGCGGAATGGATGCAGGCGATCCGGCAATATTGGACGCGCTGCAACCGGCGGCATCGATCACGGCAATGGTGGCGGCGAAAACAAAACTCACCCGTTTTCCCTTATGGGCTGCAAACCCCTAGCGCTTCTGAGCTTAGCGCCCTATACAGCGCCCTTAAGAATCAAGGCAAAACAGGAGATACCCAATAGCTCGTCCACCTCGTCGTTCCATGCAACCGCCCAGAAAAAGCGGCCCGCGCTTCGACCAAGCAATCGAATCCGAAAAAGTTCGCGTCATCGATCATGAAGGCGAAAACCTCGGCACCATGTTCACCAACGAAGCGATTGAGCAGGCCAATGAAGTTGGCCTAAATCTGGTGGAAGTATCCCCAAATGCGGACCCACCCGTGTGCAAATTCCTCGATGTAGGTAAGCACCGCTATGAGGCGCAGAAAAAGGCCAACCTCGCGCGTAAAACGCAAAAGACCCAAGACATTAAAGAGGTCAAAATGCGCCCCAATATCGACACGCATGATTATGACGTGAAGATGCGCAATGTGAACAAGTTCATCGACAATGGCGACAAGGTGAAAGTCACTTTGCGCTTTCGTGGACGCGAAATGGCACACCAGGAATTGGGCATGAATTTGCTGCGCCGAGTGCAGGATGACACAGTAGAAAACGCCAAGGTCGAAGCGTATCCACGTCTCGAAGGGCGACAAATGCTGATGGTTCTCTCGCCGAAATAGGCCGAGCCGGCATTTTGAATTTAGAAAGGGCGCCTGATTACGGCGCCCTTTTCTTGGACTTTCGAATATCGAAACGTTGCGAGCTCCCATCAATGGTGAGTTGCTTCAGCAACACAGGTCGACAAACGACATCTCCGCATCGACTGATGCCATTGCACGGTGTTCAGACTTCGGTAAAACCAAAGACTATAAAACGCTATTATTCTTCACCGCCCGCTATTTTACGCGGGACAGTAATAGAAGCGCCCTCTGAGACACAAAAACAAGGCAACTGAACATGAAACGCATGATATTTACGGTCATTTCAGCCGGTGCTCTTCTTTCGGCGGGCACTGCTGCCATCGCGCAAAGTCAGACTGTTCCTCAAACCCCTGTTCAATCTGCCCCGCAAACATCGGCACAATTTGTGCGCTTCATTCCTTCCAAAACCCCTGTTCAGCACCGGATCGATTATACGGTCTGGGATGATGCAATGAAAAATTTGGTCGTATCGATGGGGCCTTCCCTTCGCAAAGCGGCCGCTTCTGAAGTTCAAACCTTTGGTTCGCGTCGCCGCTATGGAAGCAATTCGCGTTACCGGCTGGAGGGGACGCGCGTTATGTTTTCCTTCCTCAATGCAGAAGTCATCAGCAGCTTCACCGACTATCGCAAGGATCTGGAGGCAACCGCCGATCAGCTCAATATCAGCACTCTGCCGCGCAATGAGCAGCTGGCGTTTTGGACCAATCTGCACAATGTCGCCATGGTTGAACAAATCGCCATTGCGTGGCCCAAGCGCCAACCGCGCGACATTAAAATTGACGGTGTAGCTCTGGATGAAGCCCGCTTCATTACGATCGGCGGAGTGGCAATGAGCCCGAAGGATATTCGCACCCAAATCGTCTATCCCAATTGGTCTGATCCGCGCGTCATTTACGGTTTTTGGCGCGGCGATATTGGCGGGCCTTCGCTGCAACGCCGCGCCTTTAACGGTGAAAATCTCAAGGACACTTTGGAGCGCAGTGCCCGCGAATTTGTGAACTCGCTACGCGGCACTCAAAAGAATGGCAGCACGCTTGCGGTATCGGATATTTATACCGAAACAGCGCCCTATTATTTCACTGATTTTGACCGCGATCTTCGCACGCATTTGGCTGGTTATGCCAATGTAGAAGTGCAACAAATCCTCGCCAGCACCAGCAAAGTCGACGCCTCAATTTCTGAACCCGACATTGCCGATTTGGCAGGCGGCGTGCGCGAACCAACCTTCAACGATATCACTTCTAATGGCTCGTCAAAAAGCTTCCGCATTCCGTCAAGCATGGCTCAACTGCTTGCGCAGCGCGAACGAAAATTTGATATTATGGAGCGTCAGGGCGTTCGCACCGGTACGGTCACATTCAGCCCTATCGAGCTGCCCGGCGAAGACCAGAAGGCTAGCGAAGTCGAGTAGGGCGCTGGGCGCCAGCTTGACGCGCGGTACGCATTGGGAGACTAACCGCGCTTAGGGGGATTTCCGTAGCCATGCCCAATCGTTTCAACGCCAGCACAATTGGGCGCCTGCTTGGCCCAGCGATATTTGCGATCACCGCGCTTACCGATGCGCCTGCCGGAATGCCGCAGGAGGCATGGCTGGTCGCAGGGCTGGTGGTGTGGATGGCCAGCTGGTGGATGACCGAGGCTGTGCCGCTGACCGCGACCGCATTGCTGCCATTTATTATATTACCGTTCAGCGGCGTATCCAATGCGAAGGAAACCGCGGCGAGCTATTATTCCCCTATTCTGTTCCTGATATTGGGCGGCGCATTCGTGGCACTGGCGATTGAGCGAACGGGTCTACACCGGCGGCTCAGCCTAGCGATCTTGAGTTTTGTTGGCAGCGAAGGCGGGCAAACGCGGCTGCTACTGGCCTTTATGATTTCAGCCGCTGTGCTTTCAATGCTGATATCCAACACCTCCACCTCGCTGATTATGATGCCCATGGCTTTGGCGGTGCTTGCTGGCGGCGGAGTAAGGGAAGATAGCTTCGACGGATTGAGCGGCGCGCTGCCCATGGGGATCGCCTTTGCTGCGTCTATCGGCGGGCTTGGCACTTTGGTTGGATCGCCGACGAATGCGATTGCCGTTGGCCTGCTCAGCACCATGGCAGGGATCGAGATTAGCTTCCTTCAATGGTCGCTTTACGGCATTCCCATTGTGATCATCGGCGTACCTCTGGCGGCATGGATTGTCGCAAAAGTTCAGCGCGTGGATGACCATCCCTTTGACGTAGCCTCCGCAAGGGATGCCATCGCCACGCAGGCGCAGTGGAGCACGCCGGAAAAGCGCCTTGTGCCAATTGTGGTTCTCACATTCCTTGCATGGCTGACTGTGCCTTGGGTCAAAGACGTGCTGCCCGCCGGATCATGGACCAATGGCACGATTGCGGTGCTGGCAGGCTTTGCGCTCTTCCTATTGCCTGATGGAACCGGGCGGCCTTTGCTGATCTGGAAAGAGGCAGACCGCGCGCCTTGGGGCGTTATCATGATGTTTGGCGGAGGCTTGGCCTTGGCGGCCGGAATGCAAGCATCCGGCCTTGCCGATTGGCTGGGCGAGGCGTTGCTTCCGCTGGAGAGCCTGCCGCTGATCGTGGTCGCACTGGCCATCGTGGCAATGGTTGTCCTCATCACAGAATTTGCCAGCAATGTTGCGACCGCCAGCGGGATTATTCCTGTTGTCGCGGCGCTGATTGTGGCGCTTGGCGCTGATCCTATCCTGCTCGCTATGCCTGCCGCGCTTGCGGCCAGCTGGGGCTTTATGCTGCCAGCGGGAACTGGGCCGAATGCGATTGCATGGGCCACAGGACGGATAAAGATTGAGCGGATGGTGGGCGCAGGACTGATCCTAGATGTGATCGGCGTGTTCGTAATCGTCGGAATGGTCTGGACAATTGCGTCAGTGGTTTAAGCGAAGCGCTCACCACATTTTGCGCGTCCGGCTTTTGTCGCGGTCCAAATCCTCCCGCGATATGCGGTCCCAAAACCGCCCGCCAACGATCTGTTCGGCATCATAGGTTTTGACAAGGAAGCTGTCCAAAGGATCACTTTGCGGCGCATTGGGAATTTCAAAGGTCCAGAGCCGGAACCGCCCACGATAATTCTCCGTCAGCACGCTTTTAATGAAAGCATGTGGGACAGGAATGCTGATCCCGAAATCCTCTTGCTCTTTGCCGATACGCTCCACTGCCTCGCCGAAATAGAACACCGGGCAGGTCAGCACATAGGTTTCCAAAGTGCTGTCCCGCGCATCCAACTCGCGAATTGCACCCTCCAACTCCTTCCAGATACCGCGGTTAAATTGCTCTGCCTGCGGCGACATATTGGACAGCAGAAACGTCTCCGAATTCTGGATTGCCTGCAAATCCTGATTGGCGCTTGCGACCAAATGCCCGCGGTCATAATTACTGCCGACATAGGCCTTAAGACCGGCGCGAAACCGCTTAGGAATGCGAGTGTCTGCACGAAAAGCATTCTCGCGTTTCACCCCTTCCAAATCATTGATCAGCTCGCGCTCGCGATTGATGATTTCCAGCGACCATTTGGCTTGGCGAAAATACCAGGAATAGCCAATTGTGAAATGCCTCCCAGTTAGGATTTGATCGCAAACTGGCGCGCCATAACGAAGCTCGCGCTGCATTTGAAAAGGGTCATTGATCACGCATTGGCTCCTGCTGAAGAACTGGATGCGGCATTCTATAGCCCCACTTCGCAGGACCTGGATTGGACCAAGACGACAATCCGCAACGCCAGATGCAGCCTGCCCACATATCAATGCGCACACAGCTTGAATTGCGCATCAATGGTGGTTAGTTTCCATTGCAACCAATACCTATTTGGAGAGGCGCTTCTGCGGAGGTTAGAAGCGGGCGCCGGATAGGCCTTTTGTTGGGCTCCTGCCTTCCTGGGAGCGTGATAGAAGAAGGACTGCGCCCATGAGCGACGCCATTGATCCAGCCGACAAACCCACCCCTCGCCGCAAACCAAAGCCGGAAAAGCGCAGCATCGGGGGCCGCGAGCTAAAGCCATCCACATTGATGATGGGGCACGGCTATGACCCCGCCCTGTCCGAAGGTTCGCTAAAAGCGCCGATCTTCCTCACCTCTACCTTTGCCTTTGAAAATGCCGCCGCTGGCAAACGCCATTTCGAAGGTATCACCGGCAAGCGCGAAGGCGGCGCAGAGGGCCTCGTCTATTCCCGCTTCAATGGGCCAAATCAGGAAATCCTAGAGGACCGCTTGGCGATTTGGGACGGGGCCGAAGACGCCCTCACCTTCTCCTCCGGTATGACCGCCATTTGCGTGCTGATGCTGGCCAATGTCAGCCAAGGCGATGTCATCGTGCATTCCGGGCCATTATACGCCGCAACAGAAGGCTTCGTTGCCAAAGTGCTGTCCAAATTCGGCGTGACCTATGTTGATTTTCCCGCTGGTGCGACTCCAGAGGAATTGCACGAAGTGATCAAGCGCGCCAAATGCCAAGCAGGCGAGAATGGCGGCAAGGTTGCGATGATCTATCTCGAAAGCCCCGCCAATCCGACGAATGCCTTGGTGGATATTGAGGCAGTCAAGGAAGCAAGGGACGCCAATCTGAAATGGGATTGCCCCATTGCGATCGACAACACTTTCCTTGGGCCGCTTTGGCAACGCCCGCTGGACCACGGCGCGGACATCGTGGTTTACTCACTGACCAAATATGTTGGCGGGCATTCCGACCTTGTCGCAGGCAGTATTGCAGGCGCGAAAAGGTGGATGGACCCGGTGCGCGCTTTGCGCAACACCATGGGCGGCATCGTTGACCCCAACACCGCTTGGATGCTTTTGCGTAGCCTGGAAACGGTGGAATTGCGCATGGAAAAGGCGGGCCAGAATGCGGCCAAAGTCTGCGAATTTCTGCGCGCTCATCCCAAGGTTGAAGGATTGGGCTATCTCGGCTTTATCGATGATCCGCGCCAACAAGATATATACGAGCGGCATTGCACCGGCGCAGGCTCCACATTCTCCGTCTTCATTAAGGGCGGCGAGGCAGAGGCCTTTGCCTTCCTCGACAATCTGACCATTGCCAAATTGGCGGTTAGCCTCGGCGGAACAGAGACACTAGCCAGCCTTCCTGCCGCGATGACGCATCTGTCTGTGCCGGATGAGCGCAAGGCGCAGCTCGGCATTACGGATAATTTGGTTCGGATCAGCATTGGGATCGAAGACCCCGATGATCTGATCGCTGATTTTGAGCAAGCACTGGCGAAAGTGTAGCGCGCGCATTAGGCTCTCTCCTTCAACATTTGCAGGAGAGAGCGCGTGGCAGGCAAGGAAAACGATGGGCGCAAGCCGGTATTTTTGGTCATTGGTGCAGGCGCGGGGATTGGCGGACATGCCGCCATGCGCTTTGCTGCGGGCGGCTATCATTCGGTGCTGGCCCGGCGCAGCGATGAGGACAGCCTTGGGCGCTTGATCGGCGCAATCGAACACGGCGGCGGCAGCGCGACAGGCAGCCTGCTGAACGCGGCAGAAGATGGTGCGATTGAGGAATTGGTTGCCCGCGTCGAAACCGACATCGGTCCGATTGAAAGCATGCTCTATAATCTGGGCGCACAGATCGGGAACCGCGCGCTGCATGATACGCCGCATAAGACGTTTGAGCTGGGCTGGAGGCTGGGCTGTTTCGGCGTCTTTCGCCTCGCCCATGCCGCTTTCCCTGCAATGGTGGAGCGCGCAAAATCGGGGCGTTTGTGTTCGATGCTGGTCACCTCTGCCACCTCTGCCATGCGCGGTAATGCCGGCCAGCACAGCCATGCCGCGGCCATGGGCGGCCGCCGGATGCTGTGCCAAACATTGAATGCAGAGTTTGGCCCCAAGGGCATTCACACAGCGCATATTGTGGTGGATGGCGGGGTCAATTCGCCCGACACTCTGGGCAAATTGCTCGGCGATAAATTTGAAGCTTACAAAGCATCAAAAGGCGCAGATGGCGTGATCAATCCAGCCGATTTGGCCGAAACCTATTGGCATCTGGCGCAGCAACCGCGCAATTGCTGGACCCATGAAGTGGATGCGCGGCCATGGAGCGATAATGCGTGGTGGAATGACAATCCCAATCCGCAGATCAATTCCTCAGCAGGCAAACCCGGCTTTGCGGGTCCTAGTTCGGATTAAGCGAGCAACTTCGCCACGGCTGCGCGCAATTCTGCGTCTTTTTCAGCGTCGGTAATGCGGCCAGCGGCAGCGTCAAATTTTTCACCGTAGAGCGGTAATGAAAACGCCGCACGCACTTCGCCGCCAAAATGTGGGAAGGCCTTCTCTGACAAATCCAGCACTCGGTCTGCTCCGCCCGGCCCGCTGGATGTCGAAGTCAATAGGATCGGTTTGCCTTGGAACACTTCGCGGCCAATCCGGCTGCACCAATCAAACAGGTTTTTAAACGCGGCAGTGTAGAGCCCATTATGCTCTGTCATGCCGATGATCAACGCATCAGCCTCGCCAATCTGCGCGAGGAAATCATGCGCCAATTGCGGAATTCCGCTCTCTTCCTCGCGGTCGTGGCGGTAAATTGGCATTTCATAATCATGGATGTCGAGCTTGGTTATCTCTGCGCCCTGTGCCAACGACGCCGCGTAATTCACCAAAGCACAGTTGATCGAAACCGACGAATTGCTAGCCGAAAAGGCAAGAATTTTCATAGCCATCAGATCAAATCATCCTTTCCAAGTACGCCGCGCTTCGGCTTGGTTCAGCACTTCATAGGCGACCTGCAAGGCTTGAAACTGTTTCGCTGCATCTTCATCGCCGGGCTTCACATCTGGGTGAACCATTTTTGCACCCTTGCGGTAAGCCTTTTTCACCGCTTCAAAATCGGCATCGGAATCCAGCCCAAGCAATTCCAAAGCGCGCATTTCATCGCCGCTGCGTGTGCCGTCGCCTGCCCCGCCCCAGCCATAATGCGCGGTTTCTGCATAGCCGGAGTTTTCCGCTTGTTCCGCGCGGGCGCGTTCTTTCGCCTCAGCCTTATCTAGACCTTCGAAATAGTCCCATTTCTTATTGTATTCCGCCGCATGCGCCTGACAGAAATACCACCGGTCAGGGTTGTTCGGTGATTTGGGCGCGGGGCAAAGCCCGGCCTCTGAGCAACCATGACGGTCGCATTCTTTTTGAACCACTGTGTCGCGCGAGCTATCGTAATCGCCCCAGCGCGGAAAACCCCAGCTATTGGATCTGCCTTTGCCGCTCACAGTCGGTCACTCACTTCATTCATGCGTATCATGCCTCACCATCTAGAGGGCCAAGCATGCTTTTGAAAGGGCCATGAGCCGATGATCTGGAAAAATCGAACCAGTTTCAATATGAAATGTTGCATTGCAATAGATCATTCATATATTGCATGTATAGGAATGAAGATCATGAGCAAGCAACTCGCCATATCCAGCACATTTTCCATCTTTGCGATGGCATGCATGGTGCTCATCTCGACCCCAGACAATTCTGGGGCGGCAGGCGGCAATGCGTTCATGGCGGTACAGGCCGAGATGCCAAATCTCGACCTGTCGCAATTTGATCCATCTGGACCACGCTTACTCCCCTAAGGAAGCGCCCAAATTAATTGACGATTACGCTGACCGCGCGGCGGTTGCGCGCCCATGATTCTGTGTCAGAACCCAGTGCATCGGGTCGTTCCTTGCCAAAGCTAACCGTATTGATCCGGTTCGTCGCTACGCCCAGGCTGACGAGGTAGTTCTTCGCCGCATTCGCGCGCCGCTCGCCCAATGCAAGGTTGTATTCGCGTGTGCCGCGTTCATCGGCATGGCCTTCGATTGTGATCGAAACCTGCGAATGTTGGCTCATATATTGCGCCTGCGATTGCAGTGCGCCGGCATCCGTGCTGTCGATATTGAACCGGTCTGTGTCGAAATAGAT
>JALZVZ010000167.1 GCA_023299945.1 Altererythrobacter sp.
CGCACGATTTGGCAGGCTGGATTGCTCGCCTTGGCCTTTGGCGCTTGGAAACTTCTGCCGCAAATCCCTGCGCTCAAAGATATGGCAAGATCGGTTAGCCTTACTCTGGTCGCGGTTTCGCTGGGCCACTTTATCTGGTTCACTTTGGTGCTGCATAATCCATTGATGAGCATACAGCATGTTGGCCCAACACCGGTCGCAAACTGGCTGACGCTGGCCTATCTCACCGCGATTGCGGGACTTTGGTTCGGGCTGGTGCTTTCCTCGCCCAACTCATTGTGGAGCGATGAGGTGCAGGACAAATTGCGCGTCGCCGTCAATGTCGCCACCATGTTTTTGATCGGTCTGCTTTCCTATTCGCTGTTACGCCAAATATTCGCAGGCAGCGAGCTGACATCGCTTGGGATTGGCCAAAATGAAAGCCTGCTGATCTCGTTGCTCGGCATTGTTCTGGCGCTGGCCTATTTGGCCTGGGGCTCGGTCAAGAATGCGCGCAGCTGGCGGATCGGTTCGCTGGTGCTGATGCTGGGCGCAGTCGGCAAAGTGTTCTTGGTCGATGCTGCCGTGCTCGATGGCCTATTGCGTATCGCCAGCTTTATGGCGCTGGGCTTTAGTCTGATCGGGATTGGCTGGGTATACAGCCGCCAATTGTCGAGCAGGGATAAAGCATCTGCAGCTTTGGAAGAAGCCGCGGAGACGCCGGAACAATTGGCTCTATGAAAAAGGGGCCGCAGAATTTCTCCTGCAGCCCCTCTCAAATTTATACCTAGTAGGAAAGTGTTTTCGCCGCGCTCAAATAGCGAAGCGGCAACGCATCAAAAGCTTAGGCGCTCTCACCTGTTTCTGAAAAGTCGATCTTCAAACCAGGGCCCATGGTCGAGGTCAGCGAGACCTTCTTCACATATTTGCCCTTTGCGCCCGAAGGCTTGGCTTTTACGATCGCGCCGGTCAGCGCCTCGAAGTTCGCTTTGATGTCAGCATCCTTGAAAGACATCTTGCCGATGCCCGTGTGAATGATGCCCATCTTCTCAACGCGGAACTCAACCTGGCCGCCCTTGGCGTCCTTAACGGCTTGCTCAACATTGGGAGTGACTGTGCCCAGTTTCGGGTTTGGCATCAGGCCTTTGGGGCCAAGAACCTTACCAAGACGGCCAACAACACCCATCATATCAGGCGTTGCGATGACGCGGTCATAGTCGAGATTGCCGGCCTGCATGTCTTCCATCAGGTCTTCAGCGCCAACTTTATCAGCGCCCGCAGCGAGCGCCTTGTCAGCGTTGTCGCCCTTGGCGAACACAGCAACTTTCACGTCTTTACCCGTGCCTGAAGGCAGCGAGATCATGCCGCGAACCATTTGGTCAGCGTGACGCGGATCAACACCCAGGTTAATCGCCAGTTCGATGGTTTCATCAAACTTCTTGCTTCCGAATTCGCGCAATGTTTTGATTGCATCGTCGAACGAATAGAGCTTTTCATTGTCCAGCTCAGCGACGGTTTTTTGTTTTTTGGTCAATTTAGCCATCAGATCAGCCCTCCACCACTTCGAGGCCCATCGAACGGGCGGAACCAGCAATAATTTTCATCGCTTGGTCAATGTCATTGGCGTTGAGGTCCTTCATTTTGGCCTCTGCAATGTTCTTCAGATCGCTGGTCTTGATAGAGCCTGCGACCACTTTACCCGGCTCGCTAGAACCTTTTTTCAGCTTAGCAGCTTTCTTAATCAAGAAGCTGGCTGGCGGGGTTTTGGTTGTGAAGCTGAACGAGCGATCCGCATAGACCGTGATGGTCGTAGGAATGGGCGAATTCTTCTCAAGGTCCTGTGTCGCGGCGTTAAACGCCTTACAGAATTCCATGATGTTCACGCCGCGCTGACCCAATGCAGGGCCGATAGGCGGTGATGGGTTTGCAGTACCCGCAGGCACTTGCAGCTTGATATAGCCGGTTATTTTCTTGGCCATGAGAGGCCTCCTTTCACACTGTTCCCCGCCGGTTTTCCATTGGGGTCATGTTAAGCGGTCAAACGGCTGAATTTGCATCAACCTCCCGCGCGAAATCTCGAGAAGAATCTCAAGACAGCGGGCAGTTAGGCGCAATCGCGCAAGTAATCAACCAAAATTACCGCCTATTGCGGGCGCAATTGCTGAAATTCGTATGACGGGGTTTTCATGCCCTTGGTGCGGCTGGTCAGGTGATAATCGCGGCACAATTGGCAGCGATAAACGCGCAGTTTAAGGGCGGCTCTTACAAACGCACCTTGCGCGGCGGCTTCTGCTGTTTCTTTTGAGCGATAGCGCATCTTCTTGCGGCAAATGGCGGGCGCGGTCTTCATCCTATTGAATTTGTATCCGAAACTGGACTTGGAATGACGGCGAAGATCCGCCTGACTGAAAAATTCCCTTGGGGTTAAAACACACATATCTAACCGCAGGATCATAACCAGGGGCTGGCACGTAATCACAATCAGAAAAATTTCCAGGCGCTGTCGGGCTATCTGAAAAACCCAAATCGCTTGCGCTGCTAAATGTCAGGCTTGAGCCATTATCAACAAACAGAGCGGCCCCTGTGCCTGCG
>JALZVZ010000168.1 GCA_023299945.1 Altererythrobacter sp.
AAATCGGAGACTCAATGCCCATGAACATACAGACTTTTGAACCCGCCCGTTTTGCCGATATCCCTGACTATCCCTTCGCAGAAAATTGGACGGAGATTGATTTGGGAGACGGGCAGCGTGCCCGCATGCATTATGTCGATGAAGGCGCAAAGGATGCTCCGCCAGTGCTATTGTTCCACGGCGAGCCTAGCTGGAGCTTTCTCTATCGCAAGATGATCCCGCTGCTGGTGGATGCTGGTTTCCGTGTGCTTGCGCCCGATCTGATTGGCTTTGGCAAAAGCGACAAGCCAGATGAAATCGCTTTTTACACATATGAGCGGCACTTAAGCTGGCTTAACCAATGGCGTGATACAGTCTGCCCTCAGCCAGCCGCTTTGTTCTGTCAGGATTGGGGCGGGTTGCTTGGCCTCAATATGGTCGGCAACAATCCAGATGGTTTCGCCTGCGTGGTGGCCAGCAATACGTTCCTGCCAACCGGTGGCACGCCCTCACCTGCATTTCTGGCATGGCGTGAATTTGCCAAGAGCAGCCCAGACTTTAAAATTGGCGGTGTGTTAGATGGAGCCTGTCAGAGCGAATTAAGCGAAGCAGAGATTGCCGCTTACAATGCGCCCTTCCCCGACGAACCCAGCAAGGCAGGCGCGCGCGCTTTCCCTGCGTTGGTTCCGGTCGAGGACGGCATGGCGGGCATCGCGGAGAATGTCGCTGCATGGGAGGGGCTTGCCGCTTTTAACAAACCATTCCTCACATTGTTTGGCGAGAATGATCCTGTGACCGGCGGCCTATCGCAGGCCTTGATCGATCGGATTGCAGGGGCAAAAGACAAACCCCACGCCATGCTCAGCAATTGCGGCCATTTCTGTCAGGAAGACAGGCCAGTGGAACTTGCCCAAGGGGTAATCGACACGGCTCGCAAAGCAGGGTTCCTCAACTGAGCAAATCCCTAGCCTCTGACGCAAAGCCTTTGGACAATCCGGCTGGCGCACCGCTCTCGCGATTTGAGGAGTATGCGCTAGCAATCGTGGTCGCGCTGTCGGTGGCAAACGCCTATTATATACACCCGATTATTTCCGAAGTTGCGGATCATTTTGCCATCAGCAACGCGGCGATCGGTATTGTTCCCACGCTCAACCAATTGGCTCTGGCGGCCGGGATATTATTCCTGCTGCCGCTGGGTGACAGGGTCGGCAATCGCACTTTGGTGTTTATCTTCTCCGGCCTTCAAGCAGTTTGCCTATTGGTTATGGCATTCGCGCCAAGTTTTGTAATCTTCACCGCCGCATCCACCCTGTTGGGTACGGTGACCATCGCGCCATATTTGCTGCCCGCTTATGCCTCCAAACGCACAGCGCCCGCGGAATTGGGCCGTGTCACCGCTCTGCTGACCGCGGGTATATTGTTCGGTATTTTATACGCCCGGGTTGGCGCGGGGGTCATGGCGGAATACTTCGGTTGGCAGACGGTGTATTATTTGGCCTCTGGATTGATGCTGGTGCTGGTTGTGACTTTGCGTTTTCTTATGCGGCCAAAGGCAAAGCCTGCGCCCGATGCGCCGCCGCCTGTACCCTATGGCAAACTGCTAGCATCGCTGATCCCCTTGGTGAAACAGCATCCAGAAGCAGCGCTGTCGGGCTGTATCCAATCGCTGAATTTTGGCATGTTTATCGCGATTTGGTTGGGATTGGCATTGCATCTGACTAGCGCAGAAATGGGCTATAGCGTGGACATTGTCGGCTACCTTGCGTTGGCGGCCGGGCTCAGTATGGTCACCACGCCAAGGCTGGGGGTATGGGCGGACAAATTGGGGCCAGAGCATGCGCGCAAAATCCTTGCCTGCATCCAAATTGCCTCGGCTATTTTGCTCTATGTGTTCGGCTGGCACTTGGCGCTACTGATGATCCCGATCCTAATGAATACCGTTGTTGGCCCAGTGATCGATGTGACCGGACGCATGACAATTTTGCGGCTGGAGCCTGCCATTCGCACCAGAATGATGACTGTCTATGTCGTGATTATGTTCACTGGCGGCGCAATGGCCAGCAGCCTGGCGACGGCGGCCTATGATTTCGCTGGATGGGCGGGCAATTGCGCGATTGCCTTTGGATTTGCGCTGGGAGTAACAGGGCTAAGCTGGTTTGCAGAACGCAGGCAGAGCGCAAAAAAGGCTCTCGAAAACGGCGTTTGAGATGATGAGGCCAAACGAGGCCAAACGAGGCCAAAGCCGAGATGATGAGGCCAAGGCATGAATTGGCCCTCAATGGCAGAGGCAAAAGCGCCTAGAAACGCACACCAATTTGCATATTCACTTTGGGCGACTTGTCGCCGCTTTCAAACCGGTCATCACTGATCGGTGCTGCCACTTCTGCGCCCAAATCAAACTTGCCAATTTGCGCGCGCAAACCGCCGCCAGCTGAGCTGAGCGATCCATCACCAAAGCCTGTGCCGATGTGATTGACATAGCCGCCATCGACAAAACTATAGAGCTGCACCCAATCAAGCCAATTGGTCACATTGCTAAAGCCCATGCGGAATTCTGCCAGACCAATGATGCCTTCATCGCCGTAATTCTCGCTAAAGTCATAACCGCGGCCAAAATACGCCCCGCCCAGCCCTATTTCTTCCGAAGCCAGCAAAGGCGCTGAGGCAATCTGAGCATTAGCAGCAAGGCGCAGACCGAATGTATCGCCAATGTCGATCAGCGTATTGACCCAAGCATTGGCCTTGGTGAAGGTTCCGTCAGCATTGCTGCGTGAATTCAACGGATCACCCGCGTCGCTCGCGCCCAATATGCCAAGCCCTTGCGTGACCCCGATACCGCCGTAAATGCGCCCGATCCCAATGTTGGCATTGCCCGCAAAATTGAGCGAGGCGGTGGTGATCCGATCATCTTGAAAGCCAATGCCATCTTGGGATTGCAACACTTGACGATACGCCACCTCAGCATTCAGCCACAGGTTCATATCACTGCTGCGCACAATCGCTTGATTGGCAAAGAGCGAGGCGGAACGATTGCGCCCGCGATATTTCAAATCGCGAAGCCGTCCGCCCGACAATGTCCGCCCTGCAGCCCCAGAAAAACCAACGACCGTGCTGCCTGCGTTCAATGTGCGGGCATAGCGGATACGAACAAAGGACAGCTCTTTGGGGTTGAGCAGCGTATTGGTCACGTTGGCGGAGAAAACATCATCATCGCTCAGCAGGCCAGCGAGGCTATAGCTCAGGCGCGCTCGATATGGACCCAAAGTCTCCGGCCCAAAATTATCGATAGAGGCGCGGCCTGATATCCGATCCTCAGTGACGGTGACAATCAATACACCCAGATCGCCCTCGCGCTCAAATCGGGTGTCCTTGATCCTGATACCGGCAAGATCGCCCGCAAGCAGCAATTGTCGCTCTATCAATTCTTGCTTTGCGTCATTGCCCACCATCTTGTTCAAAATGGCACGCAAACGCGTGTTGTCAGAGCCCAATATGCGGACTTCATCAATGGAGCCGGGATCCAAATTAACTGATACGACGCCGATCTTAACCGATTGCGGAGGCACTTCTGCGCTGGCAAAAATATAGCCGGCTTCACGCGCTGCGGTCGATACCGCACTGGCTAAAGAGCGTAAGGTCTCTTCATTCGCTTCCATGCCAATGAACGCCTGATAGCTCTGCGCCAGCCGTTCGCGCGGTACATCTGTATTGGCCGCAATATTGATTGCGCCAATGGTCATGCCAACCGCCTCTGGGGCGACTGCCATAGGAAAATCCATTTCAATTCGGGGGGATACTGCACCAGGCAAAGGGACATCTGTTTGGCCCCCTGACTGTGTTTGCACGCGCTCTTGCGCCCCGCTCACCCCTTCAAACGGGTTTGCGGCCTCTTGGGCATAGGCATTTGCACCTAGGTTCAAAGTCAACATACCAACAAAAGAGGTGATTACACTGCGCACAAAATACTCCGAGGGACTCGAAAGTGGCGATAAGGTGCAAATGTAAAAATTTTATAGGCGAGTGAGAATTTTAACTTGGTGTTTAGGTTGACCTTGAACCCAATCCAGACACTGCGCTGCTAATCCAAAGTCCGAGATATAAAATTTTAGGACCTTTGGAGCCGCTTCATGCTGCGTAAAATATCACAACTCATTGCAATCGCGGTGTTTTTTACATCGGGCGCAGCCTATGCTGAAACCCCCAACTGGGTTCTGTCCGAAAAACGCGGGAGTGTTAACGTTGAACGAGCCGGCATTTCAAAAACAGCGGTGAGCGGTGGCTCGCTGCGTCCAGGCGATGTCATCAGCACTGGCAAGAAAAGCCGGGCTGTTTTGGTGCGAGGCGGCGAATATGTGGTGATCTCGCCCAGCAGCCGCCTTCGCATCGCAAGGCCGAAAACGCGCAATGGCGTAGTCCAATTCTTCGAAGAAGTGGGCAGCGTTTTGTTCCGTATTGATAAGAAGTCGACCCCGCATTTTGGTGTCGACACGCCCTACCTCGCTGCTGTTGTGAAAGGCACAACCTTCAGCGTAACAGTAAGCGAATCTGGAACAGCTGTTCAAGTCACAGAAGGCGCGGTTCAAGTCGCAACGCGTGATGGCGGCGCAACCCAGCTGCTGTCACCCGGCATGATCGGCATGATCGAAAGCTCACAGCAATTCCGCCTCAATATTATTGGCCCAGAAAACCGCGTAATTGATTCTCCGAATGCTCCAGCGGGAAGCAAAGCGACGCCCAAACCAATGAGCGAAGCCAAGTTGGTCACAATTGCTAGCAAGAGCTTTGATGGCGCAATCAAGACGACGGCCGTCTCAGAGCCAGTGTCGCTGGCCAAGGCGACCGGCGGTATGATTTCAGGCACTGTATCGGCGCTCAAGCCGAGCGAGCCAAACGCAAATTCAGGCACGGCGATTGCTGGGGCGAAATCGGCTCTGCCGGTGGTCGTGGTAGAAAATGTGTTGGCGAGCAACGGCAATTCAGGCGGGAACTCTGGCAGCGATGTTACAGGCTCTATGGGCAATTCATCATCAGCACTGGATTCAGCTTTGATTGCGTCAAGCCAAGCTGTTGCTGCTCCGCGCCAAAACGCCATTGCCAATTCAGCTGCGAATTCTTCAGGCGTTGCAGGGCCCACTGCGCAAGCAAGCAATCCCAATGCTGGCAGCAATGCAAGCGCTGGCGGCAATGGCATGGGCGGCGTGAGCGATGATAGCGTCACTTCTGGCGATATTACGATGGGCGGCGGCTCTGCTGCAAATGGAGACGGTAATGGCAACAATGGTCAGCCGCTGAACTTTGGCGGTGATCAGCCTGACGGAACCTGTAATGGCGTGCCAAATTGCGCGAGCGGGCCGAACCCCAACGGTAATGGCAATGCTGGCGGAAACGGGAATGATAATGCTGGTGGCAATGGTAACAGCAACGCTGGTGGTAATGGTAACAGCAACGCTGGCGGTAACGGTAACAGCAACGCTGGTGGCAACGGCAACAGCAACGCTGGTGGCAACGGCAACAGCAACGCTGGCGGCAACGGTAACAGCAACGCTGGCGGCAACGGTAATGGCAATTCAGGCGGCGACGAATCCCCACCAGAAGCGCCCGATGACTTAAGCCTGCTTTCCGGAAACGTTGTTGGTAACGACAACGGCTTTCAAGATTGGCAAAACAATCGGGGCAATAATGCCAATGGTGTTGGCGGTCAGGGCGGAGGCCGCGGCAACGGACATCAGGGCGGCAATAACGACAATGATGACGATGACGACGGTAGTGACGATGACGGAAACGGCCAAGGCAACGGACAGGGCAATAATGGCAATGGAAACGGCCAAGGCAACGGACGGGGCAATAACGGTGACAACGACTGATTAAAGCCATGCCCCGAACGGCACTTGTAGCAAGCCGATCATTGCTGAGTTAACCGTTTTTTGAGCGGCTGCCGCTATTACCTGTGTTCAACAGGATGGGCACGCATTTGACCAATTTTACCTTACCTCGGTGGCTTCGCATGCCGCAAAAGCAGTTTTCTGCTTGGGCGCTATCCTTGGTGGCAGCCCTGCTGATGGCCATATTTGGTATTGGTATCCAGCTAGAGGATCAGCTCCAAAACTGGCGTGATGATTTCAACGAAACACCCGCCACCGGTGATCTGGTTTTGATCGAAATCGACGCGCGATCCCTGCAAGCCATGGACAGCTGGCCCTGGCCACGCGCGCAATACGGCAAAGCGATCGCCAAGCTGAACGAAGCAGGCGTGACGCAGATCGCATTTGATATCGACTTTTCCGCCTATTCTGATCCGGCCCAGGACAAAGCCTTTGCCGATGCGATTGCGGCGTCAGATGCTACAGTGATCCTGCCCACTCTAAAGCAGAGAGAATCGCAAGGAAGCGACACAGACATTGAAAGTTTCCCAATTCCGATTCTGGCCGAAAACGCATTCCTCGCCTCGGTCAATGTAAAGGCAGACTTCGACGGGCAGCTCAACCACTACAGCTATGGCACAAAAACAGGCGGCATCCCCCGCCCTACGCTTGCCAGCATGTTATCGGGATCAGCAGGCAAGGTTGAGGAAAGCTTTGCAATCAATCAGGCCATCGATCCGAAGAGCATTCCGCGCATCAGTTTTGTCGATTTGATCAATAGCGATCCGATGACCGAGCAATTGCGCGGCAAAAAGGTGATGATCGGCGCAACCGCAATCGAACTGGGCGACCGCTATCCCATCCGCCGTTTTAACGTTGTGCCCGGTGTGTTGATCCAAGCATTGGCGACAGAGAGCCTGCTTCAGGGCGCTGTGGCGCGCGACTTAGGTCCGATGCTCTCATTGCTCTTCGCCGCAGGATTGCTGTTGTTCTGTTTCCAAGTGCTCAAGATACGCCGCGTGTTTCTAACCAGTGCAGTGATTGCCATCAGCATGTCTGGCCTTTTGATTGTGCTAGAGGCGGCGCATGTTGCGACCTTTTCCAACGTGCCATTGCTGGCGTTCCTTGCGATATTTTTGACGCTGCAAAAGTTTTTCGTCACCTCTACAGCTTTGCGCCGTAGCCAATCGTATAACGCACAAAGCGGCCTGCCCAACGAAGTTGCCATGCAGACCTTCCTCCGCGACAAGGCGCATCTTCCGCTGATCGTGGCAAAGATCGACAATTTCCGCGATGTTGCAGCATTGACGGATAGCACCTCACGCGTGGAACTTTTCACGAGCCTGTCGCAGCGTTTGACCTTTCTCGCGATGAAAGAGAAAGTCTTTCATCTCGATGCAGACAGCTTCGCTTGGGTATTGGAGAACGGGACCGCCAATTCAGTCGAAGCGCATTGCGAAACCGCAGCGGCTCTCTTCCAATCTCCCTTTATTGCAGGCGATAAGAGGCTTAGCCTAAAAGCGGTTTTTGGAGTCTCGATTGGACAAATTGACCGGTCGAAAATGGCGGCAGATCAAGCATCTGCCAAGAACGAACGCTGGGCATGGCATGATGACACGGCCCAGGATAAAGTCGACTTTCAGCAGCGCCTTCTGGTGGATCT
>JALZVZ010000169.1 GCA_023299945.1 Altererythrobacter sp.
CTTTATTCCGAGGTCGAAATCGCCCGCGCTGTCACAATCAAAGCGCAGCAATTGCTCGATGCGGAAAGCGAAAATGCCGATCTGATGATCAGCGTCGCCAAAGCAAAAGTCGCCAAAGCCGCTGGGCTTTCGGTCAAAGAAGGCGTCCAAATGCACGGCGGCATTGGGATGACCGACGAATATGATATCGGCCTTTATATGAAGCGTGATCGCGCGCTCCAAGAATTCTTGGGCGATGCCTATTACCATGCTGGCCGAGTGGCCGAGCTTTCCGGTTACTAAAGGAACCAACACATGGATATTCAATCACTTTTCGGTCTTGATGGCCGTATTGCTTTGGTCACTGGCGGGTCGCGCGGCATTGGCAAAATGTTCGTCGAAGGCTTGCTGGCGGCGGGCTGCGCGCGCGTTTATATTTCGGCCCGCAAAGTCGATCAGATGCAGGAAACCATCGCTGAATTCGGCGAGGATGCCTCTGGTAATCCTAGGGTCATCGGCATTCCCGCTGATCTTTCCCAAATGGACGGCATCCAAATGCTGGCCGATGAAATGGCCGCTCGCGAGGACAAGCTCGACATTCTCATCAACAATGCCGGCGCGGCTTGGGGCCAGCCTTATTTGGAGTTCAACGAGGCGGGCTGGCATCGCACTATGGATTTGAACGTTAAAACCCCGTTCTTCCTCACCCAGAAATTGCACAATCTGCTGGTTGCAGGGGGCAGCGGCGATCATCTGGCCAAAGTCATCCACGTGTCATCCATCGATGGCCAGCGGATCAACCCATGGGAAACCTACGCCTATCAAGCATCCAAAGCGGCTGTCATCCAATTGACCCGCCGGATGGCGGCGCGCCTGATTGGCGAGAACATTGTCGTCACCTCGATTGCGCCGGGCGCCTTCGCATCCGAAATGAATAAGGCAGCCAAAGCAGCGCCTGATGCCTCTGCTGCCTATATTCCGGCCAAGCGGATCGGCACAAAAGAAGACATGGCGGCCGCCGCGATTTACCTGTGCAGCCGCGCCGGCGATTATGTCGTGGGCGATACAGTCACGGTGGATGGCGGCGTTGTGAATGCTGCGCTGCCGATGGTGTTCAACGATCCTGCCGGAGCGGGTTAGATCGCGGGCTAAACCTCCTTTTCAAAGTGCAAAAGTTGCGGGGCTGGGCGAGCAATCGTCTGGCCCCTTTTTCGTATTTTCTCTGGGCAAAGGTGACAAAGGTTACACTGTGTCACTTTTGCTTTGCCTATTTTTCTCAATAGAATTGAATGGCTTGATATGCGCGGTGCCAGGGTGACGGACACCGGGGGCGGAAGGTTATTTGTCACCTTTGCGTGTTTGGATTGGACTTGCCAGATGCCCTGGCTTCGCAAATTTCAAAGAGCAGCGAGTGTTGTAACGCCTGCTAGCCATGTAGGAAAATGGGCCGGACATTGAGCAGACTGATTGCAAGTTCAGTTTCCATAATCAGCCCTTCCGCTAACGACCCATTTGCGGACTAATAGTTTGTCCAATTTAGCCTATTTTTCGTTAGACCTAAAACATCGCCATGCAATGATCCCTGTTAGGATCATGACGCCCGGCACACCGATGAAGAACAATAGGAACGCGGCGATGTTGGTCGCCGATCCGCCCATTTCCAAGCCGCGGCTTTCTGGGAAGAAGGGATCGAACGCAGACGCGATTACGATTGACCATCCAATCGCAATAACGCCCCACGCAATGCGCCTCAGCCCTTTCGGCGTAAATGGGAAGACCGGTAGTAGAGCCGCTGCCAACCACAAGAAAAGACCGTTTGTAATCCCTTCCATGTGGGCCATGCGCCAAGCGTCATATGTGCCAGGAAGCTGGTATTCTAGCTCCCAAGGAATAGGCCACAGTGCAATCTTTCCGATCAGGAAGAAGAGGAAGCCAAAGCCCAGAATACCGCCAGCAAACAGCAAAAGCGCTCCGTGCCCGATCAGTAATCTTTGCAATGCACCTGTGTCCCTTGCAGCTTCCATAACATTCCCTCTCTAGCTTGACTCATAATCCACTTGTGTCACATACATATTCCACAAATGCAATATGGAGCTGCATCATGTCCATCAAGTTCGCCATACTGGTCGCGCTGAGCGAAAATCCCAAATCTGGCTATGATGTCGCCAAGCATTTTGACCAGAGCGTCGGGTTCTTTTGGCATGCACGCCATTCGCAAGTCTACCGCGAGCTGGGTAAATTGCGTGACAATGGCTTGGCCGTTTCGGAAGAGATCGAGCAATCGGGCAAGCCCAATCGGATCGTTTTCACTATTACGGATAGCGGGCGAGAAGCACTGCTCAAATGGTCGCGTGAACCGACCGAACCAATGGAAATCAAGGATGACTTTCTGGTCCAACTATATGGGATCGAGAATATCGACATTCAGGGTTTGCGCGCAAACCTGACCTTGCGCCTTGAAAGCCACGGTGATCGGCATGCGCAATATGCGGCCAAGCATCAAGCGCTTGAGAATGGCGGCACATTGGCCGATCTTGGTCACCAGCTTGCGCTTGAAGTGGGGATGCGTTGGGAACGCGAGTGGGAGGATTGGTGCACTATCGCGCTCGAACGCCTTTCAGCGAAGGCGATTTCCAAATTGGCCAATGTCGTTCCCATCGGCAGCAAAACTCGGGGCAATGCCGCATGACCACATCATCCATCCTAGTGCGTCAAATCCCTTTCGCCTTTGACGAGAATATCGATCCCGTCTGGCACCCTGATCGCCGCGAATGGAGCCATATGCTCAATGGCGCATCCTTGACGATGCCCTATCTTGAACCGTTCCTAATCAAAACCGTGACCGAAGCATTGAAACAAGTCGAAGACCCAGAGCTCATGGCCGATGTGCGCGCCTTTATTGGGCAAGAAGGCGTGCACTACAAAAACCACCGGCGCTATAATGAAATTCTCAAACAATCCTATCCCGATCTTGCCGAAGTCGAGGCGGAAATGGAGGCGGAATATCGCGCCTTTCAAAAGAGCGATTTGAAATGGCGGCTCGCCTATTCTGCCGGTTTTGAGACGATGACCATGGGTATTACCGAATGGCTGGTCGGGCATCGCGGCACTTTGTTTGCGGGCGCTGATCCATCCGTTACCTCGCTCGCTCTATGGCATATGGTGGAGGAGACGGAACATAAGACCGTCGCCTACGATCTCTACATGCATTTATACGGGGATTGGCGCGGCAAAGCATGGGGCCTGATCTGCGGGGCAGGGCATGTCGCATGGAGCAGCCGCAAAGGATACAAACGCATGCTGAAGCGCGATGGGCAATGGAACAGCATCACCAGTCGGCTACGCCTCTATGCGATGGTCGCACGATTTTTCCTGCGCACCTCGCCAGCCATGTTTCGATCACTTCTGCCCGGCTATCACCCGTCGAAAATCAGTGATCCGCAGTGGGTTGCCCAGTGGGCATCCGCTTATGAAGAATTAGAAGAAGGCAGCATCCCGCTACTCGATACCAACGATCCGGAAATCCCTGCTCGTTTCCATGCCTGACCTAAGCGCCGAAAGCAGACTCTCTGGGCGCGACCCAATTGCTGAATTTAGCGAAGCTGGTTTCAACCCATTGCTATATTGGGCTAAAGCTCTGAAATGGCCGAAGTATCGTTCAGCGACCAATCATACTCATACCGGTCGATTTTGCTGGATTGCTCCAAGGATTTATTAAGGTCAGGGGCGGCGTAATCACGCAAATGTTGAATGATCGCAGCGTCTGAGCCGCCAAAATCGCCACGATACCAACTATAGATTTTGGAGACGGTTAGACTTCCGTCTTCGGCTAGGGAAACACCGCGCGGGCTGTTCACATATTGAACAGCATATTCCTGCAGCCGCTGCTCAATATTGTCTGCGGTAAAGGCTGTTTGCGCAAGGTTTGGGCACCCTAGGGCCGCGCAGTTTAGCGCATAATGAGACCGCGGCTCATCGGGCCATAAGGGGCGAACAATGCCGTTTTCAATGTCATACAGGCTGAGCTCACGCCCGCTCACCACAACGCGCTTTTCATCCCAGGGGCCAAGGTCGGTTAGCCCATTTCTTATTTCGCGGATCGAGCCGACCGGATAGTGATCCAAGATAACCGAAACGGTCACTGCGTTGTAGAGGTTGATCCAATAGGCCAGTTGCGCATTGCGCGTGAACTGACCGATGTCTTGGGCTTCCAAGCTGTCGATGTAAGCCTCAAGTTTTTGCTTGTCGCCCGAGCTCACGCTTGCATAATTTACGCGCACAATGCCGTCATCACCAAGCTGAGTATACGCCTGTAAGAAGGCGTCCCATTGTTGGTGAGAGATGGCACTTTGAGTGCCAACTTGCTCTAGATCAGCCGCGATAAGTTCGGATTTTGGGATGGCCAGCCGCTCGATAGCTGCACAGCCCATGAGCGCTGGTAAAATGCCTAGCATGACAATTGATTTGAGCGTCCGGGTCATTCCTTGGTCCTTACTATATCATGGCGGGGCTGGTTCAAGCGCGTTATCAGACAGGCAACACAGCTTGCACAGTGCTTTCGTATAGTTTCGCGACAACTCTGGCCAAAGTTACAGGGAAGTTTCAAATGGTGGCATCAGCTTTAATGGGGTTTTCGTAATCGCGTTTGTAACCCTTGGAAGGGAATAGGCGAATAACCTCGAGCTATAAGGGAAATTAATGGCTGACTTCATCGGTGAGAACGGCGCCTCAGTTTCTTCTGGAGGACCCAAATCAACGGGTGCAATTCGATTTGTTCTTACCTTGGGTTTTCTACTTGCCCTTGCGGAAGGGCTTTTGCGCTTAGTGGCATGGTTGCAAGATGCGGTTGGCTGGGCGCTCATCGACTATGATATTGATTTTGTCTGGGCAGGCCTCGCTGCATCTTTGGTCAATGGCCTTTTTAGTTATTTGGGATTGGTAGCGCTTTTTGCTTTCTTCGAATGGCGCCATCTGGGTTTTAAAGATTTCCGCCGGCGCTATCGCGAGGGTCTTCTGTATGGGACCACGGCCATCATTATCGCTGTGATGCT
>JALZVZ010000170.1 GCA_023299945.1 Altererythrobacter sp.
AGACCAGCCGCTTTCACCCTCTAGATCAAACTAGCTGACAGTCTGCTAGCAAGACACTTCATGCTGTCGCTGAAAGGCAGGTTATGGGGTGGAAGACGGACGCTCAGAACTGCCGCGATTGAAACGATCAAGAAGCATTCTCAGATAAACAGAACGCCCGCACTTCCATCAAAATGAGAGTTAACGCGAACTTGGATTAATGGACCTCGCCTCTATTTTTCTAGTTCACAACTCAGAACATGTGCGGTACGTTTGTCTAAATGATTGCTACTCGGCGATCAGGGAATGGTGGGGAAAATTGTATGGCTAGAAATTTGAAATGCGCGAGCGTTCTTGCGGTGGCAACAGCACTTTTTTCAAGCAGCGTATCGGCGCAGTCCGTACATCCTTTGCGGCAATATGATGAACCCGATATTCGTAGTTCTGTAAGTCTAACCATTCCTCTTGGTGGCCGCCGCGGTACGGAGGCATCAAAGCCGCAACTCAGCTTGGACTTTGAGCAAAAACACCATCGGCAGGGGCAGCTCAACACTGTTCAAGACAACGTTGATCTCAAACTGAATTCTAATCAGTTTAAGCCGCAAAAGGCCCGTATCGGGTTCACGTTGGATGAAAAGCCAAGACTCATGATGAACGGGAAACCCTACGATTTGCCTGAAGGCAAAGCCAATGCAAGCACTGCTGAAAAAGTGGGCATCGGAGTTGGTGCATTGGTTGGGATTGGGGCCTTGGTCATCGGCACGGGTCTTGTTATAATCGCAACCTCAGACGGATCTGACTAGGCTTTCCGCCAAGGTCCGCAATTGGGTCGTTAGCGGAAGGTCTGACAATTTTGCATTTAGGTGAATAGCGGCCCACCCCCAAACGCCCTATTTTGCCACAAATTTATGCGCTGCTAAGAACAGCAATTCGCGTAATTCTGCCTCGCCAGAAATTCCCACCGCGCCAAGGTCGGCAATGCCAACAATGTCGTCCTTGCCGTCGCCATTTACCAGTTCAATCCGGTGCGGAATGACGCGTTCGTCGGTGACGTAGGAATAGAATGCTTCGACGACAGGTCTGCTGCTGTCCTTGCGGTCTTCGTCAATCACCATCGCCAATTTGCCGCTGCGCAGCTCCACAAATGATCCGATCGGATAAAGGCCGATGGATTCCACAAATTTGCGCAAGATGTCTTGATCAAATGCGCCCTCCATCTGCTTCATCTGCTGGACCGCTGCGGCGGGGTCCAATGCTGCGGATGTTTCGCTGGCGGTCAGCATAAAGTCGAAGGCGTCACAGATCGCTGCCATCCGCCCGATTTGCCCAATCTCCTCGGCAGGAAGGCCGCTAGGAAAGCCCTTGCCATCCATCCGCTCATGATGATGCAGGCAGGCGTCCGTAACCGATTGCGGTAGGCTGTCATCATTTTGCAGCGCCCTATGGCCCAGCACCACATGCTGCTGCCAAATATGCGGTTCTGCATTGCGGAAATCACCGCTTTTCGGCGTGAGATTTAGCGGCAGGTGATTGATCCCAATATCAAGGAACAGTCCGGCCATCCCAGCCTCGCGGACCTGTTTTTCCGACAGTTTCATTTGGCCGGCGAGTGACACCATCAACGCGCTGACAGCAAGGGCGTGATGATAGGTCAGCTCATTCTTAAGCTTGCAGCGCATTAGGCCGGAAAGGGCCTGAGGATTGCGGCGTACAGAATCGAGGATGTCGCCCACGACAGGCTCAACCGCGCGCACATTCAGCGTTTTGCCGAGGCGCGCGGCAAGGAAGGTTTTGTGCATACGCTCCGCGCCGCCGTCTGCAATGCCTTGAGCAGCGCGCAGTTCTTTTTCGGTGCTGGTGGGTTGGGGCGGTTTTTTGGCGGCACGCTTGGGCGCAAGGATCGCGCTGGCCCGCGCGCTTTGTTTCGGCTTGGTTTGAGGGTTTGAGCAATTGTTAGATTGGGAGGCGGCAACATCCTTGCCCTTAGCCGTGTCGATTACGACGCCGGTGAGCTTGCTGGATTGAAGAGTGTGCAGTTTGTCCCGATCATCGAGCAGAAATTTTGCAGCCCAAAAGGGGTGATCGAACCAGCTGCCGCACATTTTGTGCACATACATTCCCAGCTCAAGTTGGGATGTTGCGACGGTTTTCATCATGGCTTGGGCTTTCTTGCGGTCAGCTGACACGGAAAAAATTGGGTCATGACCGCACGATAGCGGCACAGCTGTCTTCAAACTGGTAAAGCGCATATGGGCAAGACTACTAGGGTGAGGAGTAAGTGAGCGGTAACCAAATGGCGCGCGCACGGATATGCGCATTGGGCAGGGGCCCACGCGCGTTTGGTCCAGTAATTTTACGATTTAGGTTTTGGACGCGTCCTGGTTGCTTGCGTCTGTTTCATCGGCGTCATCGTCGCCGCTTGCATCTTCCTCATCCTGCCCAATATCCAGACCATGCTTCAGCAGCATCGGGATTTGGGTGAAGGTGAAGAGGAAGGACAGCGGCATGAAGACCCAGAGTTTGGCCCACAGCCAGCCTTCAAAATCCATATAATAGCGCAAGGCTTCGTTGAGGCCGGCAAGGCAAAGGAAAAACACGCCCCAATTGCGCGACAGCTTGAGCCAGCCTTCGTCGGTTAGGCCTTCAAATGCCGCCTCCAGCAGAATTTTGAGCAGCGCCTTGCCCATTTTCCAGCCCACCAGCAGCGCAGTGCCCATGCTGGCGTAGATAATCGTCGGCTTGAGCTGGACAAATGTTGGGTCGCCAAAGAATATCGTCAGCGCGCCGAACCCGACAATCAATGCGGTGGAGAACCACAGCATGGGGGAAACCTTGCCCAGTCGCCATTTCGACACAGCCAGCGCGATGAGCGAGGCGACGATAAAGGCGCCTGTGCTTTGGATAATCGCCTTTGTTATCAATGCGGCAAAAACCAGCTCGTCGGGCACATCTTCGCTGTCTGGTGCGAGCAATTTGTAAGCCACAAGGAAGACAATCAACGGGCCGTAATCGGTCGCCACACTGATCCAGCCAGAGCCTTTGGGTTTGCTTTCAGTGGTTTGCGTTTCGTTCAAATCTTGGGCCAATTAAGCCACTCCTGCGATAACTTTGGCGACCAAATCGGGGTCAAACGGGCGTAGATCGTCGATCTTCTCGCCTACGCCAATCGCATGGATCGGCAGGCCATATTGCTCGGCTGCGGCGACCAAAACGCCGCCGCGCGCCGTGCCATCCAGCTTGGTCATGATGAGGCCTGTGACGCCCGCGACCTCTTTGAATACATCAATCTGTGCGAGCGCATTTTGGCCATTGGTTGCATCCAGCACAAGGATGACATTATGCGGCGCCTCGGGATTTAGGCGGCCTAGGACGCGGCGGATTTTATCCAGCTCATCCATCAGCTCGGTCTTGTTTTGAAGGCGCCCTGCGGTGTCCACGATCAGCGCATCAATGCCTTGATCAGTGGCTGCTTTCACCGCGTCAAACACGATGGAGGCGGGGTCACCGCCCTCTGGTCCGGTGATGATTGGCACGCCCACGCGCTCTGCCCAAGTTCTCAACTGGCCAATGGCGGCGGCGCGGAATGTGTCGCCGGCTGCCAGCATCACGCCGTAATCATCCTCTTGGAACAAATGCGCGAGCTTTGCGATTGTCGTGGTTTTGCCGCTGCCATTGACGCCGATAGTGAGGATGACTTGCGGGCGGGGGAAGGCGACAATGTCGAGCGGCTTTGCCACGGGCCGCAGGATTTCGGCAATTTCATCGGCTACGGCCTGTTTCAGCTCATCTGCGCTGATCTCCAACCCAAAGCGTTTCTCGCGCAATTTCGCAGTGATCCGTGCAGCCGCTGCGGGGCCAAGGTCAGACATAATGAGCGCATCTTCAACATCATCCAGCGTCGCATCATCCAGCTTTGCTTTGGTGACGGTTTGCGCAATGTTTTCGGCCAAACGCTCAGAGGTTTTCTTAAAGCCGCCAAACAGCCTCTCGCCCCAGCTTAATTTCTCGCTCATTCCAGCATTCCTTCAATGAGCCTTGTGGGCGTGACCGTGACAATTGTGCCTGCGGGTGTGCCTTCAGGAAGAGCGACCCGTGCGAAGTTTTCGGCATAGCCGCTGCCGTCCTTTTCCGCGAGGACTTGTGCCTCGCTTCCCACAAGCGATTGCAGCCATGCGGTGCGCACCTCGGCCACGGCTGCGCGGAGTTCTGCGGCGCGGGCCTTTATAATGGCACGATCGAGCTGCGGCATTTTGGCGGCAGGCGTACCGGGACGAGGGGAGTAGGGGAAGATATGCCCGTGAACGATATTCAACTCGCGGATGATCGAAAGGTTTTGCTGATGATGTGCGTCTGTCTCTGTCGGGAAGCCTGCAATCAGATCCGCGCCCACGGCCAATTCAGGGCGCCGCGCTTTGAGGCGGCTGACCAAATCCACTGCATCGGCGCGAAGGTGCCGGCGTTTCATGCGTTTCAGGATGAGGTCAGCGCCGTGCTGTAGCGACAAATGGATATGCGGCATCATGCGCGGCTCGCTGGCGAATAGCTCAAACAGCTCTGGATCGATCTCGATCCCATCCACCGATGACATGCGCAGGCGTTTTAGCTCTGGCAGGCGCGTGAGACAGGCAGAGATTATCGTGCCCAATTCAGGGCTGCCGGGCAAATCATGGCCCCATGACGTCACATCAACGCCGGTTAAAACCACTTCTTGCGCGCCCTGATCCAGATGCAATTGCGCCTCTGCAATCACGGCATCGATACTCATGGATCGGCTTTTGCCGCGTCCTTGGGGGATCACGCAAAAGGTGCAAGCATGATCGCAGCCATTTTGCACCGCGATAAAGGCGCGGGTGCGGGTCGGCACGATTGGGGGCGCATGTTGCGGGACATTCCAGGCGCGCGGGTCAAGCTTGCGCTCATTGGCGATCAGCCCGTCCACCTCTGGCATGGCGGCTATTTGGTCGCGCTCAATATCGGCGGCGCATCCGGTGACGAGCAGGCGCGCGTCGGGATTAGCGCGGCGGGCCTTGCGAATGGCTTGGCGCGTTTGGCGCACGGCCTCTGATGTAACGGCGCAGCTATTGATGACCACGAGATTATCATCGCTGCTGCCGTCATGGGCTAACATTGCCTTCATCCGCTCGCTTTCCGCGATATTGAGGCGGCAGCCGAGCGATATGACTTCGGGTGATTTTACGGCGGTGTCTGGCGGGCTCACAGATAATCGTCCCACTCAAACGATCCGGTGAAGCTGGTGGTCGCTGGCCCGCTCATTTGGATGCGATCCTGCGCGTCCCATTCGATCTGCAAGGTTCCGCCGGGCAGGGTCACGTCCACTTTGCGGCCCACTAAGCCGCGTTTCATTGCAGCAATAGCCGTGGCGCAGGCGCCGGTGCCGCAAGCGCGGGTTTCGCCCACACCGCGCTCCCATACGCGCAAGCGGATTGCGCCATCTTGCACCGAGGCCACATTAACATTCACGCGGGCAGGGAACAGCGGATCATGCTCAATTTCAGGGCCGAGTGTTTCCAAAGCGATCGCATCTGTATTCTCCACAAAGAACACCACATGCGGATTGCCGACATTGACGGCCACAGGGTTGTCTAACGAACCCCAGCTCACTGGCATTGCGGCGGTATCCATCGCATAATCCAACGGGATTTCTTCCCATGCAAATTTGGGCACGCCCATATCGACCGTTGCGCCTTTGCCGTCAGCAGCAGGCGATAAAGCGATCACACCGCCGCCCGTTTCCACCGTGGCTGCTGCACCGTGGAGGATGGCAACCGCGCGGCTGGCATTGCCGCAGGCCTCAACCTCGCCGCCATCGGCGTTGAAAATGCGCATACGGAAATCGGCCGCGTCGCTGGATTCCAGCACGATCAATTGATCGCAGCCGATGCCGCGCGTGCGGTCCGCCAATGCAGCGGCGCAGGCGTCAGTGATTGCAGGTAAGCTTAGCGCGCGACCATCAAGGATCACAAAATCATTGCCGAGCCCGTGCATTTTGGTGAAAGTTTGCCGCATAACACGCGTGCATTTATGCCGCGCTGGCGCTTGCGTCCAGTCTTGTGATTACTGGCCGGTTTGAGCCTGTTTCCTGGGCCCTACGTGCGAAGGCTTTGCTTGGCGCGGATTTAACCCTTGGCGCGCTTTTCCTCGCCATCAAATTTCAGATCATGCACCGTCTTGCGGCGGCCCAGTTTGGCGCTGTTATCGTCGGTGCAAAGTTTGCCCAATTTCTCTAGGCGTTTGCTCACTTCAGCCGAGGTCTCAGGGCGGCCATAATGAAAACCTTGACCCTTGAAATGGCCCAATTCACGCAGAATGTCGAGCACGCGTTCGTCCTCAATACCCTCTGCTGTAATTGGCATGTCGAGGCCGTTGCCAAGCGATACAATTGCATCGATGATCTTGGAATCACTCTCGACATTGCTCAGTTCGCTGACAAAGCTGCGGTCAATTTTCAGGCGATCAAATTCCAAGGTGCGCAATTGCGACAGGCTGGCATAGCCGGTGCCAAAATCATCGAGGCTGACTTTGACGCCCTGGTTGCGCAAGCTGGCAATCATCGAGCGGACCATGCCCAGATTGTCGTGCACGCAGCTTTCCGTGATCTCAATTTCGAGCCGGTGCGGCGGGAATTGATGCTCGACCAGCAGTTTTAGCAATTTTTGCGAGAACCACGGATCGCGCATTTGCACAGGCGAGATATTGACCGACAAAGTGATCGACGGGTCCCAGCTGCGCGCATCTTGAAAGGCTTGCGCCATCAATTGCTCTGACAAGGAAGAGATTACGCCAATTTCCTCGGCGATAGGAATGAAGATTTCGGGGCTGACAATGCCCATTTCTGGTGAAAGCCATCGCGCCAGCATTTCAAAGCCAACCAATTCATCGCTGTCGATATCGACCTGCTGCTCGTAATAGGGCACGAACTCCTGCTGTTCGATGCCCCGGCGTACACCATATTCCAATTCGTTGCGGATACGCAGCTCTGCGCCCATCGATGGTTCAAACACGCTAAAGCGGTTCTTGCCCTTCTTTTTGGAGTGATACATCGCAATATCAGCGCGGTGGATCAGGGCCTCTGCATCAATCCATGCATCATAGAGCCCCGGAATTTCGCAATTGGTGGCAAAGCCTGCGGATATGGAAGTGTCGATGGAAACTGCGTTCAAATTCATCCGCTGATTCACACCTTGGCATAGGCGCATGGTCAGCTCTTCGAGCGCATTTTCCTCGCGTTGATCATAGGCCATTACAACTGCAAATTCATCGCCGCCCGGCCGCGCTAGAGACGCGTGGTCTGGCAGCAATTTGCGCAGGCGCTTCGTAATTTCAATCAAGGCCATATCGCCAGTGGCATGGCCATGCATATCGTTGATCTGTTTGAAATTATCGACGTCAATACCAATCATCGCAACCGGCCGGCCTGTGTTTTGGCTCAATGCGCACAAGTCTTGCGTCACCTGCGTTAAGCTGCGGCGGTTGAGGCATTCGGTGAGCGGGTCGGTTTCAGCCAGTTTTTGCGCAGTGGCTTCTGCAATGCGGCGATCTGAAACCTCTGCGGTCAGCTCATTATAACGACGCCAACCAAAGATAACGAGCGCAATATTGAGCAACATGGCATTAACAAGGAAGAGGTTGGGCCCATCGCCTTGCCCCCAAAGCGAACGCCAGACATCAGGCAAAACTGCGCCGCCGGTTGCGACAAATAGAATAATCGCAGCCGTGGCAATGCCCAGCGCGACGATATCGCGCTCTGCCTTGCCCAAACGCTTTGGATCATTTTCTTCTGCCACTTGAAGCTAAGTCCTCGTTTTCCCATTATCAGAGCCCACTGTGCAGCGTTAAATTTGCGTGCCATGGGCTCTGCGCAAAAGTTGAACGGCGGCTATGGCAAAAGCCCCCTAAAAACTGGTTAATTGGGGGTATTTTTACCCATGGGTTGGCCAGAGGGTGGAGCCATTGCTGGTGCTGCGCTAGGCAAGGGCCAACACATGCAAACACTCAGGAGAACCTCGTGGCGCGCAAATGGTTGGTGAAGTCAGAACCGTTCAAATATAGCTGGGAAGACCTTATCCGCGACAAGGAAGAGGTGTGGGACGGAGTGCGCAATCACCGCGCCAAAAACAATCTCAAGGCGATGAAAGTCGGCGATGAGGCGTTCTATTATCACTCACGAGAGGGGCTTGAGATTGTCGGCATTTGCGTGGTGAGTGTGGAGGATATTCTCGATCCCACCGATCCGACCGGCAAATGGGCGGCGGTGAAGTTCAAGCCTAAGATGAAGTTCGACAATCCGGTCAGTCTGAAACAGATCAAGGCTGAACCGCGCCTTGAAGATTGCGAGTTGGTGCGGCTGGGGCGTTTGTCTGTCGCAGAGATTAAGCCGGAAGAGTGGACGTTGATCTGCGAAATGGCCGGAATTAAGGGCTAGCGTTTCCTAAGCCCGCTAATGGTTGCCCCGCTGGCGGCCAATTGCTCAATTTCGATTCTGCAATGGATGAGGCGCACACCGGTTTTGGCCTTTGCCTCGGTTAGTGCAGCTTTGAATTCTGCGGTGGTTTTGGCCGAGGCAGACCACGCGCCGTAACTTGCGCCCAATGCTGCAAAGTCAGGGTTTTTCAATTCAGTAGCCGATATTCTTGATGGGAACTCGCGCTCTTGGTGCATGCGAATTGTGCCGTAAGCCGAATTGTCGACC
>JALZVZ010000171.1 GCA_023299945.1 Altererythrobacter sp.
GAGAGCACAAATTTCGAGGATGAATCTTTCGACCTCATTGTTTCACATATTATGATCCACGAAACCTCGACCAAGGCGCTGGACAACATCATGAAAGAATGCCGCCGCTTGCTAAAGCCAGGCGGACTGACGGCGCATCTCGAAATGCTGCCCTTCTCGAAAAAAACGCCGTTGCAGCAATATTTGACCGACTGGGATAGCGTGAACAATCATGAGCCATTCATCGGCAAGATGAACGATCTGGACATGGATGTTGTGCTTAAAAACGCCGGCTTCAGCGAAGAAGAGCGTTTTGTTGAATTTGTCCCGATTGGCTTTCAGGATCCCAAGCAAAATTCGCTAGATTACGCGCATTTGATCGGGACCGAACGCCATATCTTTGGTGCAAAGAAGGCTGAGTAGCAGCTTTGCAATGACCGCTTTTGCGCAACATTTAGTGTAATCCGCGTTTAGAACGCGGCCCTTCCATCCTTACCCCAAGGGGACTTTCATGGCTGCCTATTTGATTGGCACAATCGATATTGAAGACAATGAGGCTTACGGCCTCTACCGGTCTTTCAACCCAGCCTTGGTCGAGGCTGCGGGCGGAAAATACATCATCAAAGGCAAGCCGGTTACCGTTCTGGAGGGCGAAGATTTACGCAGTCGATTCGTGATGATCGAATTTGCCAATGAAGCAGCCCTAAGGCGTTTTTACGATTCACCCGAATATGCAGAATTAAAACCACTTCGCCATGCGAGCTCAAAATCGAGCTTGGCGATCGTTACTACAGACGATGAGGCAAGCGTTCGCACATCCTTCCAAATTCACGCATTTGGAGAAGCTGTTGAGCTTACTGCGGTCACATCAACCTTGCCTGAAATTGGTCAAGATGAGGTCCGCATACAGCCGACACTAATCGCCGTTAATCCAGTTGATTGGAAGATCCGCGATGGCAATCTTGCCGCGCTTCCGTTTGAATTTCCACACACTCTTGGTTGCGAGGGTGTTGGCGTTGTTGAGGCAGTTGGCGCAGGCGTTACTAACTTTCAACCAGGCCAGCGCGTTATGGCGCATTCCAGTCTGCTGCAAGGTGGGTGGTTTGCAGATAGAGTGGATGTTCCTGCACAGCTATGCGCCATTGTTCCCCAGCAAATGTCTGACGAGCACGCAGCGGCTCTTAATGTTGCCTCCCAAACAGCGGCACAAACAATCGGCTTGCATAAAGGCAAAATTCGGCGGTCTTTGGTAATTGGGGCATCGGGTGCAGTTGGATCTATTGCGGTCGCTTTGCTCAACAAAGCGGGCGCAAGAGTGGACGCAATCTGCTCAATCAGCAATTCAGCGTATGTGACCAACCTTGGTGCAAACTTTTTACCGCCAGAACAGGCAGCTGAAGTGGAGTATGATTTTGTCCTCGATGCTGCAGGAGGGCCTGCAATAGAAGCTGGTTATCGGAACCTGGCTAAAGGCGGGACCTTGGTATCGGTCGTTCAACCGGTTGATGAAGCCCGCGCGGCGGCAAATTCTGCAGTCGCCATCCGCTATTCGGTCAAGCCAAACGGCAAACAATTGTCTGAGTTAATGGCCGAACATGAGGTTTTGCCCGAACCTCGCATCGCTGCAATATTGCCATTGCAGCAAGTGAACGCGGCGCTTCACCTGTCGAAGACAGGCAGGGTGCGTGGGAAAATTCTCTTAAAGCCATAGGCCGCGCTTCGGTGTGCCATAAGCACTGCCAGGCTTCTAAACTTTCCCTGACGTGATCGGGTATGAGCTTACTTCGCGGTTTGCTCTTTCATGAATTTGATTAGCACTGCGCGCTTCCTAGCATCTCTCATCCCAGAATAGACCATCCGATGTCCGGAAATCACGCTGTTAGGGCGCTCGATCCACTTGTCCAAATTTTTATAATTCCAAACCAGCTTCGTATTTTTCAAAGCCTTTGAATATCGGAAACCGCGGCGCGAGCCAGCACGTACATTCATAAAGCCATGCAGATTAGGCCCCAGCTTATGCGGTTCTTTAGCCTTCAAAGTATGGCAGGCTCGGCATTGAAACCACAATCTTTCACCCTCACTTAGCTTTGCCTCCGCAGGCTTGGGCAGACTGAAAACACCAGCAAGAACGGCAACGAATGCAGCTGCAATCATAGCGATTTTGGTGTTCTCTTCTTTCAAAGTCATGTTTCAAATCTCCTAAAGCGATGCCCTATCTGCACACAAAACCACAGACGGATTCACGCTTTTGTATTTTGATCGCACTGCGGTACGTTCACATAAAATGGAAAAACCATAACGTGCGGCATCATAAAAATTTTTCCTCAACTTATAAATAGATAGCCCCCAAATAACTTCAAATAGAACGCTTCGATCAATTCATCGAAGCAATCTCGTTGCGCACTCGCCTAGTGTCATGCACTCTCATTTTGCGAAGATAAATGTTCCACCAAGCAAACCTTAAACATCCGGCGGGGATGTCAAATTATGTCAGCACAAATAAAGAAATCCAAGCTGCTTAACAATGCAGCGCTATTCGCTCTGCTCACTCCAGCAACGATCGCTTTACTCTAGTGCTCAAGCATTTCCGCAAATTCTAAAATCAGTTCGACTCTCCTTATGAGTTGAAGAATTAAGATCTCAATTTACATCACATTCAGGCGAGGAGGTTTCAGCTTTGACAAAAATGAACCGCAGGCAGTTTGTAACCAATTCAGCGTTAGCAAC
>JALZVZ010000172.1 GCA_023299945.1 Altererythrobacter sp.
TTTTCAGTCTCGGACGATCGGGTCGAAAACAAAACCGTGCAGCCGATCATCGACGAGTTCAACGCTTTGATCCGCGATACATCCAGCCAGCATAATCTAAAAATTGAGATCACTGGAACCCTGCCTATCCTGAACTTGATTGTGAATCAGATTATCGAAGAACAGGCTTTGCTCAATGGTGTTGGAGCCATTTTGGGCGCGTTGGTATCGCTTATCATGTTCCGCAGCCTCGTGGTCGGCATATTGAACGGAGCTGCCCCGATTATTGCGGTTTTGCTGACCCTAGGGGCAATGGGCTGGCTTGGCCTTGAAATGAATGTCATCACCAATTCCATCTCTATTTTGGTTCTCGTGATGACCATGGCGAATTGTATTCACATGACTTTTGAGCTGCGAAAACACGCAGGTCGCGGAACGGGACGTGATGAATCCATTCGGTCTATGATGGCAGGCATTGCCCCGGCCTGCACACTGACAGGCTTGACCACCATAATCGCAATGGCTGGGCTCTATTACTCCGATTCCGTCCTGATTAAGGGCTTCTCCATTGCGGCCGTAATTGGCTTGCTAATGTCTATTTTCGCTACTCTGTTCGTTCACCCTCTGGTCTTTGCAATCACTTGGCGTTTTTCCGCGGTCCAGCGCGCCCTGACGCGCCCATTTCAACCGCAGGAAAACTTAGCGCGCAGCTTTAACACAGCGACCCTATGGCTATTACGGCGCAAGACCAGCGTGGCTGCAATCAGTCTCGTCTTGACCGCCTTGCTGCTCAACGGCTTTTTACCGGTGCAAACCACGCATCGGTTCAATGAATATCTCTATGATGACGCGCCCATCGTACAATCATTGAAGCGCGCCGAAGCAATCAGCAGCCCAACCCAATCGCTTGATATCGTATTGCTCCAATCTGAGAGTGATACGCCATTGCTCTCACAGGCTAATCTTGATGCATTGGAACAGGTGCATGAGGGTTTAGAAGCAGCCTTCCCGAACACTCACATCAATTCCCTGCACGTCCTACGTGAGATTTTGCGTAATTCAGACGAACCTTATGGCAGCCAAGGTATCGCCGACCTGCTGGATGAATTACCAGAACGCATGCGCTCGGAACTAATCGGGTTCAACGAAGATGGCTTTAAGATATCCTTGCGGATCGAGGATCAGCCCTCCTCGCAAGTGCGCATGATAATCACAGACATCGAAGCGATCTTGGCGAAGAGCGACCTAGACAAGAGCGGGCTTAGAGCGGAACCCATTACCGGCTTGACCGCAATGGCGGCCATATTGTCCGATCAAATGATCAAAGAGCTTACTATCAGCTTCCTCATCGCGGCTTTTGCATGTCCTCTATTAATCGGCCTTTGGTATCGTGAATGGCGATATGGTTTAGCCGCAGTCTTGCCCAATGTGATCCCAGTTTTGGCTGTTGGCGCATTCCTAATGTATAGCGGGATCAACCTGCAATTTATTGGCGCGATTGCTCTTTCCATCGCTTTCGGGATTGCGGTGGATGACACCGTTCATGTCCTCAATCGCTTAGACATTACCCGGCGCGAAAAAGCTGGCGCTCTCACATTAGAGAGACTTGCAGGCGTCATGCAATATGTCGCCCCTGCCCTCATCACCACAACGGTCGTATTGTCGGTGGGCATTTCTGCCGTATTCATTAGCCAAATGCCAACGGTGCTGTTCTTTGGGGCGATGTGCGTCGCGATCTTCATTCTCGCATTGTTGACTGATCTATTCATGCTGCTGCCCGTACTCGCAGTTTTGGAACGACGGAAAATCGTCGACTGACCACGGTGCTGTCAGACTAACTCCAACCAGTCTGCGATAGAAGCTTGACCCACTATGTCATGACCGCTTCAGCAGACGTCCATTACATCCTTATACGCTGAGCTTTTACGCACAATTCTAACAGTGCTGAAACAGCTGTAATTCCGTGTCGCACTTAGATTGTACGGACCAGCTGTAAATAGTCGGAAACCGCTGAAATAAAGGGGTAATAGACGCAACATAGCGCTTCACCAACACTTGAGGCGTTTTGAAAAACCATCAATTTTATCAGAGATTTGAATGGTAGCGGAGGAGGGACTCGAACCCCCGACACGCGGATTATGATTCCGCTGCTCTAACCAGCTGAGCTACTCCGCCGTACCATGCGACTGTGACGCCTCCCTTGCGGGATTTTTGCGTCAGGCAGGCGGCGCATTTAGGGCGCACTTGGCCTGCGGTCAACACCCTGTTCTTAGCTGGCGCAAAAAGTCGCTAACAAAAGGCGCTCACACTGACCTAAAAGACGCGCCCACCTCCACGAAACACATATTCGCCCGTCTTTTCCCAAGGGCCGCCGCGATAGCGATAGAGCCCCAGCCCGCGGAATTTAAACAAGCGCGGTTCAACAAAATCAACAAGCTCTGTTTGCAATGCCTTTGCTGCCTCAATCGTCACCTTGTTCTGGATGGTAATATGCAGCCGCGGACGGTGCTGGTCTTGCCCAGTTAAAAGCCCATGAAAGTGCTCGGCAATTTCGTCACGCAGGGCCAGCAGAGCGGTGCTTTCCAGTTTCAGCGCAGTCCCTTTGCCCAGCGGCATAACGCCGCGCAATTCGGCATCTACAGGTGCAAGCTCGCCCGATATACGCTTAGCTAAGGACGCGATCTGGTCTTCATATTGCGGCGGCAATGCGTGAAACAGCGTGACATGTGCTTCTAAAAAATTGCGCTCTGCTGGAAAGTGCTGGTCGCGCAAATGCGTCGCCCAACTGTGCAGGTCTTTGGGAAGCAAAGCGGTGAGGATAAGCGGGGCGAGATCAGAGGTCATTTATTGAGGTCGCGCTTGCACAACCTCACATCTCGCCTCTTGAACGCCGCAGCTCATACCATTTTTCAACATTGGCATTATGCTCAGCATTGGTTTCAGCAAAGGCATGCCCGCCAGTGCCATCCGCGACCATAAACAGCGCCTTGGTCGGGGCCGGATTGAGCACAGCAGCGATACTCTCGCGGCCCGGATTGGTTATCGGGCCCTTGGGCAGGCCTGCCATAGTATAGGTATTGTAATCGTTGAGCGCGGCGATTTCGGATTGGCGGATGCGGCGGCCCAGCGGCTTGCCCTTGGTCATGGGATAGATGATCGTCGGATCCGCTTGCAGCATCATACCGGTTTTAACGCGGTTGGAATAAAGCCCCGCGACCATCCGGCGCTCACGGGCCACGCCCGTTTCCTTCTCAACGATTGAGGCCAAGGTCAGTGCTTCGCGGATGGTGGTGACGGCGATGTCATCCTTGCGTTCTGCCCACGCCTCAGCGAGGTAGATATCCATCGCGGCCTGCATGCGCTCGACCACTTTTTTGCGGGGCTCGCCGCGTTCAAAATCATAAGTGTCAGGCAGGATTGAGCCTTCTGTCGGCACATCAATCTCGCCGGTTAACATATCCTCTGCCATCAATCGCTCATGCACCATGATCGACGGCATGCCTTCGGGAATGGTAACAAAACGCCGGATCACTTCGCCATTTTGAAACGCGTTGAGAATATCGCCTTGGCTCATATCAGGCGTGAGCATGAACTCGCCTGCCTGAATGGGCTGGCTGCCGCCGATTAGCTTGGCGCGAATGGTGAAACCGTCAGCCGATGAAATCAGCCCCTGCTCCTCCAATTTGTTCGCCGCTGCGCCCAGTGATGACCCTGGTGCAATGGTGAAAGTCGTGTCCTCCTCAACCGTAGCAGAGCCGAGAAAAAAGACCGCGATCAGCAATATGAGCGCGAATACCCCCGCCAAGCCGACAGCGCCAAAAATCGCCAGTCGTGTCATGCTGATCGGGCGCGCCATGCTAGTCGACCTTTGTCATAACCAG
>JALZVZ010000173.1 GCA_023299945.1 Altererythrobacter sp.
AGTAAAGTTTGGCTGTGCCTGTGAACTTTGGCCTTTGCCTAAAAATGTCTGGCGGAACAAAGTAAACGGGCCGTTAATCCCCCATTGAAAACGCGAGGATCTGCGCCGAAATGTGCATGGAATGGCGCAAAGCGGCTTTTTCGCAAAAGCAAGTACTCAGGGCGGCTTGCTGATAGGGCGCAACACTGCCACTAAATGGTCCATGCAATAGCGAGGCTTTCTGCGTAAATTTCAATGACCGACGGCGCAATCAAAGCGGTTTTAGGCCCTACCAATACCGGCAAGACTCACTTGGCGATTGAGCGGATGTGTGCCCATTCCAGCGGCATGATCGGCTTTCCGCTGCGGTTGCTCGCGCGCGAAGTTTACGACCGTGTTCGCGCGATCAAAGGCGATGCATCGGTTGCGCTGATTACGGGCGAGGAACGGATAGAGCCGCCCGGCGCCCGCTATTTCTTATGCACCGCCGAGGCGATGGATCGGCTGGGGCACGGCAAGGACGGCCCGCATGCGTTCGTAGCTTTGGACGAGGCGCAATTGGCCGCCGATCCAGAACGCGGGCATATTTTCACCGACCGACTATTGAATGCGCGCGGCCGCGAGGAAACCATGTTGCTGGGCTCGGCCACATTAGAGCCAATGATAAGGGCGCTGATACCTGATGCAGAAATGGTCGAGCGCCCGCGTTTCTCTACATTGAGCCATGTGGCGCCATGCAAATTATCGCGCCTGCCGCCGCGGTCAGCCATCGTCGCGTTCTCTTCGGAACAAGTATACGCCATGGCCGAAATGCTAAGGCGGTTTCGCGGCGGCGCAGCAGTCGTGATGGGTGCGCTCTCGCCGGAAACCCGCAACAAACAAGTGGAATTGTTTCAAAATGGCGAGGTCGATTACATCGTCGCCACCGATGCGATTGGAATGGGCCTCAACCTTGATCTGCATCATGTCGCTTTTGCCGCGCTGACAAAATTCGATGGCCAGCGCAAACGCCGGCTCTTCCCCGCAGAAATGGCGCAAATGGCAGGGCGCGCAGGGCGACATCAACGCGATGGCAGCTTTGGTACGCTCGGCAATTCTGTCAGCACAAGGCGCGGCGATCACGGCGTTCCCTTGGAATTTTCCGAGGAAGAGATTTACGCGATTGAGGAACATTCCTTCCAGCCAATTACGCGGCTCTATTGGCGCGAGGCGGAGCCGCGCTTCAACACGATCACCACTCTGATCGCGGATTTGGAAAGCGCGCCGCAGCATCCGCAATTGGCCAAAGCGCCCGAGGCAATTGATCTGTCAGTGCTCAAATTGCTGGCAGAAAACCCCGCCATCAAAGGCATGAAAGGCGCAGACCAAGTCCGGCGGTTTTGGGATGCGTGCTCTCTGCCCGATTTCCGCCAAGTCGGCACAGACACACATGCACGGTTCGTGATGCGGCTTTGGCAGGATTTGCAGGAAGGCTATCTCGGCGCAGATTTCGTCGCGGCCCGCATTGCGCAGCTTGATCAAATGCAGGGCGGCATCGATAGTTTGCAAGGGCGGATAGCTTCCATCCGAACTTGGGCCTATATCTGTCAGCGTCCCGATTGGGTACTGGCCCGCGATGAAATGGCGGCGCGGGCACGCGCGGTTGAAGCGAGATTATCAGATGCGCTCCATGCGCGTTTGACCGAGAGATTTGTAAACCGAAGGACAACAATACTGATGAAATCCCTGGGCGAAGACGGCGGCGCGTTGCCGGTTCAATTGGAAGACGATGGCCGATTGACGGTTGAAGGCGAAGCAATTGGCTCGCTCAAGGGCTTCCAATTTGTTGTCGATGCGGGTGCCGCAGTTTCGGATCGCAAAATGCTAATCAGCGCAGCAGAGAAAGCCTTGCCTGCGATCCTAATCAAGCGTGCCGAATGGCTGCTGGGCGAGGGGAAAGAGGCGCTGGAACTGACGAGCGGCGCGATTGTTTGGGACGGGGCAACATTGGCGACCGTCACCATGCCCGATGATTTTGCTGCGCCCAAATTGGCAATGTCGCGCGAGATCAACCTTTTGCCAGAAGCGTCGCGTATCACTTTGGAAAAGGGCTTGCTCGAATGGTTGACCGCGAAACTTGCCCCGCTGGAACCTTTGCAAAAACTGGCCGCTGCAGCGCGTGATCCTGAGGCAGGATCAGAGGCGCGGGCATTGCTGCATACGTTGATTGCAGGGCATGGCGTCGTTAGCCGCGAAGAGGCCGGTCTGGAACATTTGCCCAAAGAAATGAGGCCCTTCCTGCGGCGTCTTGGCGTGGTTTTTGGGGCGCTGGATATATTCGGGCATCTTTTGCTCAAGCCTGCACCGCGTCAATTGCTGCATGCTTTGGGCACGGACAAGCGCGCGCTTCAACCCGCTATGCTCCCCTTTATTAGCGCCGAGAAAATGAAAAACGCGCACCAGAGTGGGGGACTGCCCGCTGGTTATCGCCGCGCTGGCGAGCAAGCGATCCGCGTCGATTTGGCGGAGAAGATTTTGCGCGCTGCGTTTGAGATGCGGGCCAAAGCGGGCAACAAGCTTTTCCGCATTCCAATCGCTCTAGGCGTTTCAATCGGCTTGGAAGAGGGTAACCTTGTGCGCCTGTTGCAAAGCGCCGGTTTTAAATTGCTAAAAGCGCCCCAATTGGCAGAAGGCGCCTTTGGGCCGCCGCAACCAGACACTTGGAATTGGCGCCCACGGCGCAACGGGGTTGCGCGAAATACCGAGGCCAAACGAGGCCAGAAGAGGCCAGATCAGGCCAAGGGCGGCAAAGCGCGTGCAAAACCGCGTTCAAACAACGCCAAACCGGCAGACAATTTCCGGCCCAATCGGCCAAAACACGATACCGGCCCGGCCAAAGCATCGGGCGCTTTTGATGCGCTCAAAGATCTCATCAAATGATCGCATTTATGATCGCACCTGCCCTATAATGCGGCTCGACCGTCTACTCGTTTATTTGCGACTGGCGCGCACTCGCAGCAAAGCCTGCGCGCTGATTGAGGACGGGCATATGCGGATCAACGGCAATCATGTTCAGCGGCCCAGCACCGAAACCGCCGAGGGTGATGTGCTGACTTTTATGCTAGGCAAAGACGTGCGGATTGTGGAAATTCTCTCGCTACCATCGCGGCGCGGGCCGCCTGCAATGGCATGCTCTCATTATCGCGAGCTTGACCGCAGCGGCGAAACCGCGATAGCACACGTCAACTCAAGCGAATTCACAGAGGATCACGTTCCATGACCTACGTCGTCACCGACGCCTGCATCAAATGCAAATACACCGATTGCGTCGAAGTTTGCCCTGTAGATTGTTTCTATGAAGGCGAAAACATGCTCGTTATCAACCCGTCCGAATGCATTGATTGCGGCGTGTGCGAGCCGGAATGCCCCGCCGAGGCGATCCTGCCTGATACCGAAGACGGTCTTGAGAAATTGCTTGAGCTGAATACCAAATTGTCAGCCGAATGGCCCAATATCACCAGCCAAAAAGATCCGCCCGCCGATGCCGATGATTTCAAAGGCATGGAAGGCAAGTTCGAGAAATTCTTCACCGAAGCACCTGGCGAAGGCGACTGATTCGCGCCGCACGCGCGGCAATGCCGCATCAATTTCCGCCCCGATTCTTTCGCGGGCAGCGGCACCATTGTCATAACTATCACAAGACTCGCAAGTTTGTTGCGAATGTGTTAGCACGTGCAGCAATCGTATCGGTTTGGTCCCGATATGGATGGATGAATTGATGAAAAGGGCGCGGACCATTTGTAACAAGCCGTAAGGACCGGCTGCTGATGTTTGGGTAACAACCCACACTCGGCAGGCTCACAGGCTTGGTCGCAATTCCAGTGGTTTCGCGCCGATAGAAAGGATTATTCATGGCTAGCAAGGCACTTGCCTTCATCGTCGGTGATTACGTCGTTTACCCAAAGCACGGTGTTGGACGTGTGACCGAAATTCAAAATGAAGAGATCGCCGGCATGCAGCTGGAGCTCTATGTTTTGCGCTTTGAAAAAGAGCGTATGACGCTTCGTGTTCCCACCAATAAGGTGGAAGCGATCGGCATGCGCAAATTGTCTTCGGACAAGACTTTGAAAGAAGCGATGGCTACGCTCAAAGGCAAGCCTAAGGTCAAACGCACCATGTGGTCGCGCCGTGCGCAAGAATATGAAGCGAAGATCAACTCCGGTGATCTGGTTTCCATCGCCGAGGTGACCCGCGATTTGTTCCGCCCCGAAGATCAGCCTGAGCAAAGCTATTCAGAGCGCCAGATTTTCGAAGCTGCCTCCAGCCGCCTTGCGCGGGAATTGGCCGCCATGGAAGAAACAGACGAGCCGACCGCGCTTGAGAAAATCCTCGAAATTTTGCGCGAACATGCGCCGCAATATTACGAGACGGATGATGAGGCTGCCAGCTGAGCCAAGCTTTCAGGCCAACAATCAACTGATTACGATGAGGGCTGCCGAAAGGCGGCCCTTTTTCGTGAAGCATGCAGCCCAATCCTTGAAATAACCTCGTTGCTGTATTATATCAGCAATACGCTATTTGATGGAGAGTTCGTATGATTGATAAGTTTCTCAGAGTGCTGGCCCCTGTGGCCGCGATCGCCATTACCGGCGCGCTGGCCGGATCACTGTCAGGGTGTAAGGGCAATTACAACATTGATGGCCTTGATGGCGGCGTGCCCTTGGACGAACTCGATATGTCTGGCGATCCGCCCGGTGCATTGCTGCTCGCCGCGCCGGTCGAAGTCATCCTGAAATCTGGCAAATCATTGAAAATCGCCGCAAATGGCGATGATGAAGTGATCGAACGCCTGCGCTTTTCCAATAAAGACGGCAAATTGGGGATCGGCACAGATGGCGGCAATTGGAGCAGTGATTGGGGCAGCAAGACCAAAACAACCGTCAATGTCACAATGCCCGCCCCCGCATCCATATCGATAGCCGGTTCGGGCTCTGTCACCGCCCCTGGCATGGCAGAAGAAGCCGAAATCAATATTGCGGCATCGGGCAATGTCACAGTGCAAGAAATCAAGGCGAAAAGCCTGACGACCAGCATTGCCGGATCGGGCAGTGTCAAAGCAGCGGGATCTGCCGAAACACTTACCCTCAATATCGCCGGTTCCGGCGGTGCAGAAATGCCTGACCTGACCGTCGATAGCGCCGAAATATCAATTGCAGGATCTGGCTCCACCGCCTTTGCATCCGATGGCAAAGTCACCGCCAATATTATGGGCTCGGGCAGCGTGCGGGTGATTGGCAGCGCGGATTGCACCGTGTCGGCCATGGGTTCCGGAACGCTCAAATGCGAGAACCCGGCGAAGGAGACCACAAAGAAGAAAGCCGCCAAAAAGCCAGTCGCTAAAAAGAAAGCACCGAAGAAGTCTCCTAAGAAGTCCTAGGGTTTAACCCTAGGGGAACGTCACTTGTCCGAATTCATCGTCAGGACACAAATTTTTCTGTAAGGTGCGCGCATATTAGGAGATTTTCTATGCGCGGCCTTACACTTTCCCTGCTTGCTATCAGTGCCCTTGGCCTAACCGGTTGCGTCAGCGCCGTGACCAGCGTGGTGAAAGCACCCTTCCAAGTCGTGGGCAAAGCCGCCGATGTTTTGACCACCAGCCAATCTGAGGCCGACGAGAAACGCGGACGCGCGGTGCGCAAGCGCGAGGAAGAATTGGGCAAGCTCGACCGCCGTTATGACAAAGAGCTGAAAGAATGCCGCGATGGCGGCCGCCGTGCCTGCGAACAGGCCAGCGAAACCTATGCAGAAATGCAAGTGCTCTCGCGCAGTATTCCCGCCGAACCGGAAAGCTAAGCGGCGGCGCGCTTCAAGCGGTCATTGATCGCAGCGCCAATACCATGATCGGGCACGCTGGCAATGGCGATGCGCGGCCTGTCAGAGGCTGCTGCGCGGTGCAGACAGTCATACAGGCTCGCTGCGGCCTCAGTGAGATCGCCCGCGGCTGAAAGAGTGCAATCGCCCCTTATTTGGCCAAATCCGATATGGAACTCATCAGCCTCAGCCGTGCGCGCAATCAATCGCATCGGTTTTCCCGGTGAGTAATGGCTGGAAAGCTGGCCCGGAGCTTCGATACGCGCTTCATGCGTAGTCCGCTCCGCCGAACCATCCAAAACAATCGGACCAGGGCGCAAGACTTCGATCGCGCCGCTCTCGCGCACAGCGGCAATGGTCGATTCCAGCCCCGCTTCGCATGAACCTCCATCCAGAACCATGTCGATCCGGCCAGCGAGCGTTTCCATCACATGGGCCGCGCTTGTCGGGCTGATAAAACCGCTGCGATTGGCAGAAGGGGCGGCAAGCGGGAAATCGCACACTTCCAGCAAAGCGCGCATCACCGGATGTGCGGGCGCACGCACGGCGACCGAGGGCAATCCGGCGGTCACCGCAGGGGCAAGTAGCGCATCATCGCCTCTGGACAGCACCAATGTGAGCGGCCCTGGCCAATGCTCAGCCATCAAATCCGCCGCTGCATCGCCAATATGCGCCAGCCGCGCCGCAGCCTCTTTGCCCGAAACATGCACGATCAACGGGTTAAAATCCGGGCGCCCTTTAGCCGCATAAATCTTGGCCACAGCCTCAGCGCTATCCGCCCGCGCTGCCAGTCCGTAAACCGTCTCAGTCGGCACAGCGACCAGCCCGCCCGATTCGAGCACAGCAGCCGCCCGCGCGATTCCCGCAGCGTCTGCCAATACCATTTCCGTAGCGTTCTTGCCGAGCATCCTTGCGGCGCTATAAGCCGTAGCTAACATTGCCAAGATAAAACGCGCCTCAGACGGCCAAAAGCACAGGACACACCCCTTCCGTGACACCCTATACTCCCCCCACCCAAGACCAGCTCCTCGCGATCCGTGTGAACGCCGGTATCGAAGAAATCGCCGCTTCAGAAAAATTCGCAGGCGCTGAAAGCGATCTGGTCGAGGCGATTGTTGAGGGTGTGGGCGCATTTGCAGCAGGTGAATTTGCACCGCTCAATCGTGTGGGTGATTTGGAAGGGGCAAAACTGGAGAACGGCGTTGTCCGCCTGCCTGATGGCTTTGCCGAGGCTTACCAAGCTTATGTTGAGCAGGGCTGGAATGCGATTACATCACCGACGGAATTTGGCGGGCAAGGCATGCCCTTTACGCTGAGCTGCAACGTGCTGGAAAACCTCGGTGCGGCCAATATGGCCTTCACTTTGCTGCCGATGTTGTCGGTTGGCGCGATTGAGGCCATCGCGCATCACGGGTCTGACGCGCAAAAAGCGAAATATATGCCCAATCTGGTGTCGGGCGCATGGTCAGGCACGATGAATCTAACCGAGCCGCAGGCGGGCAGCGATGTCGGCGCATTGCGCAGCACGGCCGAGCCGATCACAGAAGGCGAATATGCGGGTCGGTATAAGATCAAGGGTCAGAAGATTTACATCACTTGGGGCGACCATGAACTGGCGGGCAATATCGTCCATCTGGTGCTGGCGCGCCTGCCTGATGCGCCCGAGGGAAC
>JALZVZ010000174.1 GCA_023299945.1 Altererythrobacter sp.
CTGCAGGCATGCCTATTTTTTGAAGGATATTGACGATGAACATGCTCACCAAATGGCTCGGCCTTGAGGCAGACCCGGCTGAGAGAATGCGGCCTTTGTGGCATAAGGTCGTCGGCATTGCCCGCGATCCAAGCTGGTATTCGCAGTGCAAAGTCGCCGATAGCGTAGATGGCCGGTTTGATATGATCACCGCCGTGTTGTGCGTTGCGCTGGTGCGCCTTGAGGCCAGCGATGAGCTTCGCGGGGCAAGCGCCCATCTGACCGAATTGTTCGTCGATGATATGGACGGGCAATTGCGCGAATTTGGCGTGAATGATGTGGTCGTGGGCAAGCGTATGGGCAAGCTGATGAGCGTGATGGGCGGGCGCCTAGGCGCTTATCGCCCTGCACTGAACACGCGAAATTTGGAGAAATTGCTGAGCGCGATTGAGCGCAATGTCAGCTTTGCAGATAGCGGCTCAGCGGAAATGGTGCGCGATAAATTGCTGACATTGGCAGATGCTTTGGCGGCGCTGGACGATGATGCGGTGATCGCAGCGGATGCCGTGGTGCTTCCTTGAGCGGGTCGGGCCACAGCGAGTTGACGCATCTTATCAATGCACGGCAATTGCCTGCGGAAGCTGTAATTGTCGAAGCGAATGAGGCGGAGCGCGCCGCCCTAACGCAGCGATTTTCCTTGGGATCAGTGGGCAGCCTGCGTGCCGAAATCAGCCTTGAGCCCGAAGGCAAAGCGGTGCGCGCCTCCGGCACGTTAAAGGCAAAAATCGTGCAGATTTGCGCTGTGTCAGCAGAAGAATTTCCTGCCAACATCAATGAGGTTTTGGATTTTCGCTTTGTTGCGCAAAGCGATGCTGCGGCTCTGGATCACGCAGCAGAAGGTGCCGATATTGAAGTTGAGCTGTCAGGCGATGATTGCGACGAAATATATTTCACCGGCGACACATTCGATCTGGGCGAGGCAGTTGCGCAATCGCTAGGCCTTGCGATTGATCCCTATGCCGAAGGCCCCGACGCAGATGCCGCCCGCAAGGCCGCCGGTATCGCCAAAGAGGGCGAGCAGGATGGGCCATTGGCCGCGATGCTTGCTGGATTGAAACGGGATTGAGGGTTTAGTTCAACTTCGGGTCTCAAGAGAGCCGTAAAGTGCGACCTGAGATTTGGGAACGTCTCTTCAATCGGTTGCATCTTGAACCCTTTGAAGTTGCCGTGCCTGTGCTGAGAAACTTTCACTTCTCCACTATGCGACATCACATAAGTAAAAAGAGGCATAAGTTTTACCCTCGCTCAAACTGTTGAGATGAACCGCTAGATTGCTTGTCAACGCCTGCAAAAGGATCCTTAGCGACCAATCCCGCTTTAGAACGGGATGTCATCATCCAGATCGTCATAGCCGCCGCCTGAGCCGCCATTACCGCCGCCCTGATTGCCGCCGCCAGCGTTACCGCCAGAGCCGCCGCCTTGGTTCCAGCCGCCGCCTGAACCACCACCGCCACCAGAGCTTTGGCCGCCGCCGTAATTGCCGCCGCCACCGCCACCGCCGCCTGAGCCGCCGCCAGATGCGCCGTCCAGCATGGTCAAACTGCCGCCAAGCCCTTGGATCACGATTTCGGTGCTGTAGCGGTCATTGCCGCTTTGATCTTGCCATTTGCGCGTTTGCAGCTTGCCCTCAACAAAGACTTTTGAACCCTTTTTAACGTAGCGTTCGACCACGCCCACAAGGCCCTCTGAGAAGATCGCAACGGTATGCCATTCGGTTTTCTCTTTGCGTTCGCCGGTATTTTTGTCTTTCCAATTTTCCGATGTCGCAATCCGCAAGTTTGCCACGCGGCCACCGTTTTGGAAGGACCGGATTTCCGGGTCCGCGCCCAGATTGCCGATCAGCATTACTTTGTTGAGGCTGCCTGCCATGTCTCTCTCATTTCCCTATTACAGGCCCGCGATTATCAGACAGGCCAAGTGATTCTTCGCAAAGGAAAATGACAGTGGAGCGCACGCGCGGCAAGCAAAGGTTCGCGCTTGTGCACGGGAGATGCGTCCAAACCGGCGGTTTCTACTTAAGTAAGCCCTTCCAGGGTACGCCGCTCAGCTCTCAGGGTAACGCAGACGGCCTAAGAAGCGCGATATGCTGAAACTCTCGCGGCCTTCACCGCCAGCGCCGCCAAGCAATTTTGCCTTGGCCTTTTCAAACTTCATCACGCCGTCAATCCGGCGGCCCAAAAACGCATGCGTCTTTTCTTTGTTTGGCGTGTCATCATCGGCAAATACAGCCAGAGTTGCAGCGTAAATCCCGGCAAGGATCGTGCGTTTGGTATAGTGATTGTAATCGGTCGCAGTATCACCCGCCAACCGCCACATCAGATCCGCGCTATGCCAGCCCATCTTGAGCGATTGCCGTGCATTTTGCGGCATGGCCATAATCGCGCGGGCACGGCTTAACGCCTCATCAAGCCCCTCGATCGCATCAAGCCGAAAAGCGACCAGCGCGCGGATACGTTCGCGTATCTTCATTGTGGCAATCCGATCTGGCGGAAAAGCTTCGATCATGGCCGCATCCACATTTTCCACCCAAGCGGAAATCATATCCATCGCGCCGCCCGGGTAAGCGAGCCGCGCCACATCCACATCCGCGCCTGTCATTTCAGCCGCAGCGGTTAATGCGGTATCATTCCAACCGTCGAAAATGGCAGAGGCGGCGATATCCGGCGCAAGCGCCAAACGCAGCTCGTCCAGCGTCATATCAGCATAATCAGTCATCAAAAGCTCGGTCCGTAGCTGGGGCCTTTAACTTTGCCCTCGCGCGCTTCATCGGCGCGTTTGAACTCGCTCATAATCGCACCACTGGACTGCATCAATGCGGCGTAATCCCGCGCTGTTCGGCCAGAATTATCCGAGCGGTCAGGGCTTGCCCCTTGCGCCAGCAATATACGGATCAATTGCGTATTGCGCGAATGCACAGCGGCGATTAGCGGCGTTTCGCCTGCACTATCGCTGATATCGACATCAGCGCCCGCTTTGATCAGCTCCTCGACGCCCTCAACATGACCAAGCCGAACAGCGAGCTGGATCGGCGCGATACCTTTATTATCGCGGATGTTGGGATTGGCGCCGCGCTGGGTCAGGAATTTGATCCAGCTGGTATCGCGCCGCGCGGTCACAATGTGCAACGCGGTTTCGCCCGTGGTAATATCGCGGGTGTTGACGATAATATTGCCGGGCTCATTTAAGGCGTCGGTCACCTCTTGCCCCTCGCGGTCTTTTACTGACTTGAGGAATTTGTAGCCGTCTGAAAAAGACTGCGCGACTACGGGCACTGCTGCAACCCCTGCCAAACTGCTCAAAAGCGCCGCTGCTATCACGTATTTACGCATCATACCCCGTATGCCCCAGCCTTTCCGCTGTCATCATTTTGCATTTTCTGCCGCATTTATGCCAATGCAGCCCTTGAAAACACCTATCACATAGGCCCAATTAGCAGATCATGAACCTAATCACGACCCCTTTGAGCATTCGCCGCCTTTCGCAGGCGGGCCTCGTCACACTTGCAATGTGGGGGCTGGC
>JALZVZ010000175.1 GCA_023299945.1 Altererythrobacter sp.
AAGCAACAGGCTCTTCATGGGATCGATATCTCACCGTTCAAAAACATTCAGCGGTGGGCCGCGACGTTGGAGCAAAGGCCGGGTATCCAGCGCGGAATGGCGGTCATGCAAGATGATCTGAAGATCGGTAATCCAACCGATGAAGCGAGAGATATTCTGTTTTCACAATCCAAAGCCGTACCTTAAAAGAGCGCTGTCAGGTGCTGGCAAAGCAGATACACCGATCAGCAGATTGCGTTTAAACGGGTAGGCCAAAGCGATGCCCAGACCTCGCAAACCAGCCGGCCCGTTTCATTATTTCAATTCTTCGCTGGAGATCAACGGCGAGACGCACCATCTGTGGCGGCCGGTGGATCAGGAAGGCGAGATTCTTGATAGTTTCGTGACAAAGAGACTGCTTTGAAGTTTCTTCGCAAGGCGATGAAGCGGCATAGTCAGGCTGAGAAGTGCGCTTCGCTCCACGCAAATGTTCACAACCACTTCAATTCCCAGCGCGACCTCGTAGACAGACAAACCTACAAGACATCCCACTCAGCCGTAGCGGCTGAGTGGCAAAACCTTATGGCCTGACATGCGCATGGGTAAGGGATAGCTCCGTCACCACTTGCTAAAACTGAATCATTCTCACCTTCGCGGTTGAGGTTCACCGAAGCTTGTGCCAAGCTTTGACGATTGAGCGGCGCAAAGCCGCCTCTAGGAGAGAGACATCAACATGCTATGTGGTTCCCTAAAGCGCGCGGCATTGGCCGTGCTTGTGCCGCTTACTTTAGCCGCTTGCAGTGGTGCGCCTGAGCGCGCCCAAGGGCAGCTTCGCGATTTGAGCCTTGCGAATACGGACTATCAAACCACGCTTCAGGAACAATTGATCGATGCGAAGCCCGGCGATGTTATCACTATTCCTGCCGGCGTCTATGCACTGGATCGGATGATCACATTGAATGTCGACGGAGTGACTATTCGCGGCAAGGGGGCAGATAAGACCATCCTCAATTGGCAAAATCAAAAAGCGGGCGCAGAGGGGCTTTCGGTCAAGGCCAATGACTTCACGCTCGAAAACCTCGCGATTGAAGACACGACCGGCGACGGGCTGAAAGTCAATGGCGGCACCAATATCGTTATTCGCGGCGTGCGGGTGGAATGGACCGGCGGCTATAAAACGGAAAACGGCGCTTACGGCCTCTATCCCGTTCAAACTGAAAATGTGCTGATTGAAGACAGCGTTGCCATCGGTGCCTCTGATGCGGGCATTTATGTCGGCCAATCTAAGAACATTGTCGTGCGCAACAATCGCGCGGAATATAATGTCGCAGGCATTGAAATTGAGAACAGCGTGAATGCCGATGTTTACGGCAATACTGCGATCAACAACACAGGCGGCATTCTGGTGTTTAATATGCCGGGTTTGGAACAGCGCGGATACGGCACGCGGATTTATGACAATGACGTCAATGAAAATAACACTGAGAATTTTGGCCATGAAGGCACGCCGGTTGCCAGCGTTCCGGCGGGCACGGGCATCATTGTAAACTCCAATGATGATGTGGAGATTTTTAACAATCGCGTGGCTGGCAATAACACCGCCAATGTAATCATCTCCAGCTTGTTTTCAGCCGGCTATGCCGATGATGAGCAATCCGAGAGTTTCGATCCCTATCCAGAAGGCATTTGGGTTTATGGCAACACTTTTAGTGGCGGCGGGGAATCCCCTGATGGGCTGGAGCTGAAAGCGCTCAAGACAATGCTGTTTGGTCCCACCGGCGCATTCCCTGATGTGTTGTTCGATGGCCATGTCGATGCGACCAAAATGGTTGGCGGGAAACTTCCCGATGCGCTGCGGATTTGTGTCAGCGATGAGGGTGTCGACATCCTAAATATTGATGGCCCCAATGCCAATGAAAACCCGCGTGTGGAAAGCGAAGCCTATCGCTGCAAGTTGACGCCTCGTGCTCCGGTAAAGCTGGCTTTGGCCGAGAAGGCCGGCAGATAAATCATGCGGTTTGGGTTTGCGGTTATTTCGGCAGGAATGCTGACGCTGGTGGGCGGGTTATCGGGCTGTTCGGAGGATACTCAAACGCCTGTCCGCGATCTGCCTTTAATCGCAGCCAGTTATATCGCTGAGGGTAATCCAGAAACTTTGCGCGAATGGGGACAAGTGCAACTGTCGGGCGGTGCATTGGTGTTGAGTGATAATGTCGCGCCTTATGATTTGAACACACCCTTGTTCACCGATTACGCCCATAAATTGCGCACGATCTGGATGCCTCAGGGCACTTCTGCCAGTTACCAGGAAGGCGAAGTTCTCGACTTTCCTATCGGCACGGTCATCACCAAAACTTTCTATTATCCGGTTGCCGGCGGCGCGGATGAGGCAGCGGTTTTGCGCGACACTTCCAGTGATTTTTTTCAGGGCAGCAAGCTGCCTCTTGATAATATCCGTCTGATCGAAACCCGGGTTCTGGTAAGGCGTGAGGCGGGATGGGATGCGATACCTTACCGTTGGAATGATGATCAAACCGAGGCTAGCCTCAACCGCATTGGCGGCATTATTCCTCTCAGTTTAGTGGACGGTAATGGCGAGGCCACTGCTTTTGATTACGTCATGCCCAATGTGAACGAATGCGCCAGCTGCCATGCCAGCGATTCCAACAGCAAAGCGCTTTGGCCAATCGGTCCAAAGCCGCGTCATTTGAACCGCGATTTCACCTATGATGATGGTGCGCGCAACCAGCTTGTGTATTTGACCAATGGGGGCGTCCTAACCGGCGCGCCTGATGATCCGAGCGCCGCACCGAAAAATGCAAGTTGGGGCGATATAGAGGCTTCGCTTGACGCGCGAGCACGTTCCTATCTCGATATCAATTGCTCACACTGCCACAGCCCCATCGGCCCTGCTGACACTTCTGGATTGTCGCTGCTACCCGGTGCGACGGGCGCGGCCTTGGGGAAGTGCAAGGTCCCGATTGCAGCGGGCGCTGGCACTGGCAATCGTCGCTGGGGCATTCATCCCGGCAAGCCTGAGCAATCAATCCTAGTCTACCGGTTGGAATCGGATGAGGCGGATAAGATGATGCCAGAAATAGGGCGCTCTACGGTCCATAAAGAGGGCGTTGCTTTGGTGACCGATTGGGTCAAATCATTGGCGGGTGATTGCAGCTAGCGCGGCGGCACCACTGCAAAGAGTTATCAATGCAGGTAATTTTGCAGATACCCTTCAAGCGCGATGATACGCTCTTTCGCGATCGCATCGCAGGTGGCCTTATCCCCCCAATTGCGCAGGATTTGCGTTTGTGCGGCTGTGAAAATTTCAACCACCATACGCGCCACTATGTTGGCATCAGGGCCAGAAAACCCGTCATCGCCTTCGCGCCAACCGCGGGCCAAATGTTCAGCCAATTGTGCGTTCCAAGTCTCCCGAACCGAAGTCAGTTCGCGCGTGGTCAGCGTCAAAAGATAAACGGCGCGGTAGGCAGGCTGGTCTTGAAACAACCGGGTTACGCCGCTCAAATCTGCTGCCAGCTCATCCTGCCACCCGCCCGTTCGCCCGGCTTCTTCCGCCATCATCACGGCGATTGCATCTTGATTAAACCGCGCAAAGATCGCGCTGTAAACCGCGTAAATATTGGGAAAGTAGCGATATACGGTGCCAACCGGAATGCCTGCCTCTTGGGCAACGGCGCTGGTCGTGATGTCGTCCACCGGCATGCGCGCAAGCATATTCTTAGTCGCATCGAGAATACTCTCGATACGATTTTCCGCGCGTTTTTGCTGAGGCTGAGCGCGTCTATCGAGATCAATTGGCATGGTCTGGTCGCGCATCGTGCCTCGGCTTTATCGGCTAATTTCTCAGCTTGCCAGAAAATAGCGGTGTTTTGATCTAAAGACCTAGTTTCGAGTCAGTGAGTTTTGTGCCATCAACTGGACTACGAATAGGGATGGGGAAGAGATTATGAGCGCCGATTTAACCACGCCATTGAAGCTGCCCTGCGGTGCTATCTTGCCCAATCGGATCAGCAAGGCGGCTATGACCGAAGGGCTGGCAACGCCTGATGGGCGGCCCACTGCGGAGCTGGAGCAGTTATACGGCATCTGGTCTGATGGCGGCGCGGGCATGCTGCTATCAGGCAATATTATCATCGACCGTGACCATTTGGAGCGGCCCGGCAATGTGGTGATCGAGGTTGAACCTGATGCAGAATTTAAAGCGGCAATGGCGCGCTGGGCGGCGGCGGCAACGCGCAATGGCAATCACTTTTGGGCGCAGATCAGTCATGGCGGGCGGCAGACGCAAAAGGTTGTGAACCCGCATCCCAAATCCTCCTCCAATGTGCAATTGGCGCTGCCCGGCGGTCAATTCGGTAAGCCAACCCCGCTAACGCAAGAAGAGATTGCCGATCTCGTCCAGCGCTGGGGGATAGCGGCCAAGGCGTGTCAGGATGCAGGCTTTACCGGTGTGCAAATTCACGCAGCGCATGGCTATCTGATCTCACAATTTCTCTCGCCTCGGGTGAATGAGCGCAAGGATGAATATGGCGAGGCATTGGGCAATCGGGCGCGTATTTTAATCGAAGCAGTGGCCGGCGTGCGCGCCGCTGTTGGGCCGGCATTCCCAATCAG
>JALZVZ010000176.1 GCA_023299945.1 Altererythrobacter sp.
GAGGTCGCAGGGCCGGTTGTGGAGCAATCAATCGGTATCTTGCGCGATGGCGATATCGGCTTGCTCGACAATGTGCGGTTTTGGCCAGGTGAAGAGGCGAATGACGATGCGTTCGCCGCTAGCATTGCCGCGCATGGCGATTTCTTTGTCAATGATGCGTTTTCTGCCGCCCACCGCGCCCATGCCACTACGCACTGTATTACGAAGCATTTGCCGTCTTATGCTGGCCGCGCGATGGAAAAAGAACTCTCCGCGCTCGACACAGCTCTTGGCAATCCTGAAACGCCGGTCGCCGCTGTTGTTGGCGGTGCAAAAGTTTCGACAAAGCTTGATGTCCTGCAAAACCTTGTCGGTAGGGTTCAGCATTTGATTATAGGCGGCGGCATGGCCAACACTTTCCTTGCTGCGCGCGGTGTGGATGTGGGCAAAAGCCTTTGCGAACATGATTTGGTCGATACGGCCAATGCGATCATGGATGCAGCCGATGCGGCAGGCTGCACAGTCCATCTTCCCTATGATGTGGCGGTGGCGACTGAATTTGCGCCCAATCCTGCAAGCTTGCGCATCTGTAACGTGCATGAGGTGGCGAGCGATGAGATGATCCTGGACATTGGCCCGCAGGCGACAGAGGCACTGGCCGATGTCCTTAAAACTTGCCGCACGCTGGTATGGAACGGCCCGCTGGGCGCGTTTGAGACAGAGCCTTTTGATACAGCCACTATGTCTTTGGCAGCCACGGCTGCGGCCCTGACACAAGAAGGTTCGCTGATTTCGGTCGCGGGCGGCGGTGACACTGTTGCTGCGCTGGCTCAGGCAGGTGTAACGGATGAAATAACCTATATTTCAACCGCGGGCGGCGCTTTTCTCGAATGGATGGAAGGCAAAGAGCTTCCGGGCGTTGCGGCACTTAAGGCCTAATGCACCATGGCCGATACAACCCACCACCTTTTCGCAACGCCATTTGTTATTGATAAGCTTCAAAGCGCTGAGGGTATTGATGGCCTGCGCAAATTGGTCGAAGCAGAACACAAGCGCGACACAAAAGGCGTGCAAATTTCCAATATCGGCGGATGGCATTCCAACACCGAAATGGCTGAATGGGGCGGCGAAGTAGCCCGCGCACTGGCTTTCAAAGCAATGACGATGGCAGATGCGCTGACGGTCGACAGCAAATCTCCGCAGAAAAGCCGCTATGGCTGGCTGCCGGAAATGTGGGCCAATGTCAGCGTTAAGGGCGATGCAAACCAATATCACGCGCATCCGGGCAGCTATTGGTCAGCGGTCGCTTACATCGACGATGGTTATAATGGCAGCAGCGATGCAAAGCTGGGCGGAGAATTGCAATTGCAGGATCCGCGCATGCCGATGATCCGTATGACCGCTCCTGATTTGCGTTTGAAGGACCCATCGGGAAAGGTTCAGCAGAATGAGATTATGATCCGGCCCCGCACCGGTATGATCGTAATGTTCCCCAGTTGGCTGAACCACGCTGTGCGCGGATTTTACGGCGAGGGCACGCGCGTTTCCGTCGCAATAAATTTAGTCCCAGCCATCGACATGGCTAAAACTGAGACACGTCACTAGGCTCAAAGGCTTGGCAGTTGCACCGGCTTTGCTTGCTGGCTAAAGGCTTGGTCACATAATTTGCATAGGTATGCACCCTTAGTGAGGTAAGCAATGAACACCCAAGATATGACTGCCCAAATCGCGAATGGCGATGGGTTTATCGCAGCATTGGATCAATCGGGCGGCTCCACGCCCAAGGCGCTTCGTGGTTATGGTGTTGAGGATAGCGAATGGTCTGGCGATGAAGAAATGTTCGCCCGCATTCATGAAATGCGCAGCCGCGTTATTACTGCACCCAGCTTTGCCAGCGGCAAGGTCATCGGTGCGATTCTGTTTGAGCGTACGATGGATGGCGAAGTCGATGGCAAGCCTACCCCTGATGCGCTGAAGGCGCGCGGCGTGGTGCCATTTATCAAGGTCGATCAAGGATTGGCTGACGAGGAAAGCGGCGCGCAAATGATGAAGCCGCTCGATAAGCTGCCCGCTTTGCTGGAAAAATCCGTGGCTAAAGGCATGTACGGCACAAAAATGCGGTCTGTCATTAAATCGGCAAATCCCACCGGTATTGCAGCAGTAGTTGAACAGCAGTTTGCTGTGGGCAACCAAATCGCTGATGCTGGTCTTATGCCCATGCTGGAGCCGGAATATGACATTACTTCGGAGGACCGTGCGGTAGGGGAAACAATCCTGCGGGATGAGCTGAAGAAGGGTCTTGATGCTCTGCCACAGGACCGCAAAGTAATGCTCAAGCTGTCTATTCCTGTCGAAGCCGGGCTATATTGCGACATCATCGCGCATCCCAATGTGCTGAAGGTAGTGGCGCTGTCCGGCGGATTTTCCACCGACGACGCCTGTGCGCATTTGGGCAAAAATGGCGGTATGATCGCCAGCTTTAGCCGCGGGCTTTTGCAAGATTTGCAGAAAGGTCAAAGTGATGCTGAATTTGACGCAGTTTTGGGCAAAGCGATTGACCAAATACATGCTGCCTCTGTAGCGGGTTAGTCCAGCTAACAAAGGCGTCTCCATGTCCCACACACAGCTCTACCTTATTTCTCCGCTTGACGTGGGCGGGGACTTTCCCGCGCGCCTTGAACGCGCTTTGGAAGCGGGTAAAGGCCTGGTCACCGCGTTTCAGTTCCGTGTGAAGGGTATCGACAATCATGAAGCCGCGCGGCTAGCGCAGCCTTTGCAAGAGATTTGCGCGGCTCATGATGTTGGCTTTGTTGTCAATGACAGCGTTACGCTTGCCAAGAGGTTGAAGGCTGATGGCGTGCATCTTGGGCAGAGCGACGGCGATATCAAGGAAGCGCGCGAGGAGTTGGGGAGCGAGGTACAGATTGGTGTAAGCTGCCATGCGTCCAAGCATTTTGCGATGGAAGCGGGCGAGGCAGGGGCTGATTATGTCGCGTTCGGCGCTTTCTTCGAGAGCGGGACCAAGGAAACTGAGCACCGCGCAGAGTTAGAATTGCTGAACTGGTGGAGCCAATTGTTTGAATTGCCCTGCGTAGCGATTGGCGGGATTACGCCAGATAATTGCGTGCCGCTGGTTGAGGCAGGCGCAGATTTTCTTGCTGTTTCTGGCGCAATTTGGAGCGGTGATGAGGCTGAATCTATATCCGCGTTTGCCAAAGTGATTGCTGAGGCGGGGAATGCCTAACGCGACTAGAACTTTGCCCCAATACGGGTGCAGAGCAGGCGGCTAACCGCGCCATCAGCTTTCAGCTTTTGCAGTGCATTATCGCCGACACGGCGGTAACTTTCTCCGAGTTTTGGTCCGCGTGTAAACGTGAGAACCTTGCCCTTCATTATGTATGTGCCGCGTCCATCTTTGCTACGGTAGCTGGATGCACTAGCGATACGGAAATGCGCATCCTCAACTGGCACGCGCGCCAATCCTGACGCATCGCCGGGCAATGAGCATTCATAATTTCCATGCGGCATCGTTGCCAGTGTGCCATCTGCGCTTGCTGTCACGCTCCAACCAAGTGTGATTAGCAGCGGCGCAGCAAATAATGTAAGGCGTTTCATAGTCTTTCCAATTAGCATTTGGACGTCCCTAGCACCAGCCGCCTTGCTCCAATCTGAAGCGTGGTCTAGAGGGCGCTCTTTATTGCTGGGTATGAACGCCCCGTACGCGCATTTAATCAAAGGCTCAATTCCCATGAAAATCAGCGGTGTCGACATTCGCCCCGGTAATATCCTTGAATATGAAAAGGGTATTTGGAAAGTCGCGAAAATCCAGCACACGCAGCCGGGTAAGGGCGGCGCTTACATGCAGGTAGAGATGAAAAATCTCCAAGATGGCCGCAAGACCAACGTTCGTTTCCGCAGCGCCGACAATGTTGAGCGCGTGCGGCTTGATACAAAGGAATTTCAGTTTCTCTATGAAGACGGCGATATGTTGGTCTTCATGGATCAAGAAAATTTTGAGCAGATTATGCTGCCATCCGATTTGCTGGGTGATGCACGCGCATTTTTGCAAGACGGCATGCAGGTTCAGCTGGAATTATGGGAAGAAAAACCAATTTCCGTTCAGCTACCAACTCAAATTGAGGCTGAAATCGTCGAAGCTGACGCAGTGGTGAAGGGGCAAACGGCTTCCTCAAGTTACAAGCCTGCCGTGCTCGACAATGGTGTGCGGATTATGGTTCCACCCCATATCGGCAGCGGAACTCGCATTATCGTCGATGTCTACGACCAATCATACGTCGGTAAGGCATAACACGATGAGCATGTTTTCAGGACTGATACGCGTAATGGAACGCGCGGCTCGTAAAGCGGGCAATCGCTTGCGCCGAGACTTTGGCGAAGTTGAACATTTGCAGGTTTCTCGCAAGGGCCCTGCCGATTTCGTCTCTAAAGCCGATCAAGTGTCAGAACGCACAATCTATGATGAATTGCTCCACGCGCGACCCGATTGGGGTTTTGTGCTGGAGGAAGGCGGCATGATTGAGGGGGACCCGAGCAAGCCGCGATGGGTCATCGACCCCCTCGATGGAACGACTAATTTTCTCCACGGGATTCCGCATTTTGCGATTTCTATCGCTGTGCAAGAACCAAAATTGGATGGCAGTGGGTGGGGCGAAGTAACGGCCGCGCTTGTCTATGAGCCAATCCAAGATCAAACATTTTGGGCCGAAAAGACACGCGGAGCTTGGCTGCAGGATGCACGGCTGCGTGTTTCCTCGCGTTCCAATATGTCCGATGCCCTAATTGCCACCGGTATCCCTTTTCAGGGGCACGGCGATTTTGCACAATGGAGTAAAATCTTTGCCGCGATCGGTCCGCAAGTCGCCGGAATCCGCCGATATGGCACGGCGTCACTTGATTTGGCTTGGCTGGCAGCGGGACGTTTTGATGGTTTTTGGGAAAGCGGCCTAAAAGATTGGGACACAGCGGCAGGCTGTCTTTTGGTGCGTGAAGCGGGCGGTTTTGTGACCGATTTCCGCGGGCGTTCGGTTGATATTGCCTCCGCTCAGGTACTGGCTGCCAACAATGGTTTGCATTCAAAATTGCACAAATCCTTGGTTGGAGCGTTAAAGTAATACAATCTTGGCTTGATGCAGAGGCTTCGGGGCGCTATCGGCCCACCTCTGCTTAGGTTAGCCCCTGTGGTGGAATTGGTAGACGCGCTCGACTCAAAATCGAGTTCCTAACGGAGTGCCCGTTCGAGTCGGGCCAGGGGCACCACCTTCTTTTTCTCGAAATTGTCGATTTGGGCAGCTCAGCCGAGCCGCCGCTTGCCGGCGCATGAATTTGGCCACGCTAATTTGCTTGTAATTTCATGCAGGCTTTGAGAGGCAGTGCTTAACGATGATCGCAGTTCCTTCTTTTCACGCCATAGCGGCCATGGCCATTACGGTTATGATGTTCATTGCATTTGCGCGTGGACGCCTTTCGGTTGAGATTATTTCACTGCTAACAATCGCGGTCATCGCGGTTGGCCTGTATTTCTTTCCATTGGAAGGCACTAAACCCACCGATGGCCTTGCCTTGGCGTTCGGCGGTTTTGGTCATTACGCGCTGATTACGATTTGCGCGTTGATGATTATGGGGCGGGGGCTTGTCGTCACCGGCGCATTGGAACCTGCCGCGCGGTTCTTGGGCAGCGTGTTTAAGTTCAACTTGCAATTGGGCTTGCTCGTCTCATTGCTTCTCGCCTTTTTCCTGAGCATGGCGGTGAATGATACGCCCGTCCTAGTGCTGCTGTTGCCGATATTCGTCGCATTGGCCGCACAAGGGGCAATGCCTGCATCCAAAACGCTTATCCCGTTAAATGCAGCGGTGCTGATCGGTGGAATGGCAACAACAATTGGTACATCAACCAATATTCTTGTGACATCCATTGCGGTGGATCTGGGCATGCCGCCAATGGGTGTGTTCCATTACACTCCGATTGTTCTCATCGCAGCGGTCGTTGCGCTGCCCTATCTGTGGCTGGTTATGCCGCGCCTTTTGGGGGATAATAGCAAGGAAGCCGATTCCAATGTGCGGCGGTTCCATACGCGGCTCAGGATTGGCAGTGAGAGCACGCTGGTTGGTCAAGAATTGGCTGATATCCTCCCGAAGCTCCCCAAAGGCATTACGTTCCATGATTCTCTGAGCGGCCCGATAGAGCCACAGCAACGCCTGCATATTTCCGGGACACATGAGGCTTTGGAAGAGGCCACGCGGATATTGCAGGGCGGGCTAGCGCCGAGCTGGGTGCTCGATAAAATCCGCCGGGAAAGCTCCTCCACGCGCAAAGATATCACCGTTGTCGAGATGACCGTGACTGCAGATTCGCGTCTATTGACCAGAACTCTGCCAAGTTCTGGTATTGCCGATCTATACGGCGTCGGGGTGCTGGGCATTCATCGTCCGAACAGAGTGCTGGGCGAGAAGGAGCAATATTCAGACGGTGGTGATCTGCGCATTGCAGAAGGCGATGTTCTGCTGGTGATGGGCATCGACGTGGATTTGCAAGACTTCGCCCGCGCTGACAGCCTGCTGATGCTTGAGGGCGCTTTGGAATTGCCGCGCCGGTCAAAAGCAGTATTGGCTGCTGTTATCATGTTTGGCGCGGTGGCAACGGCATCTGTCGGTATACCATTTATCGGCAGTGAAGGCTTTTACCTGCTAAAAATGCCAATCGCGATATCTGCATTGGCAGGCGCGATTTTAATGTTTTTAACCGGCTGCGTGAAATTTGACCGAGTTGGCCGTGCGCTCTCTGCAAAGGTGATCGTCTTGGTTGCGGCTAGCATCGCAATTGGCCGCATCGTGCTGGAAAGTGGCGCGGCGGCATGGCTGGGCGAGATTATGTCGCTTGCCCTAAGCGGTTTGCCACCTGCGATGGTTCTGGCCGCGATTATGCTGTTTGTGACGCTGCTGACGAATTTTGCCTCCAATGCAACGGCAGCCACCGTTGGGACGCCTATTGCTTTCAATATCGCAAACCAGCTTGGGCTTCCCGCAGAACCCCTCATCCTAGCCGTGCTGTTTGGTTGCAACCTTTGTTATGCGACCCCGATTGCCTATCAGACCAACATGCTGATCATGGCTGAAGGAAATTACGAGTTTAAAGACTATATCCGCACCGGCGTTCCGCTGGTTGCGCTGATGGTGACGACGCTCTCGATATTGCTCGCGCTGTGGTACGGGATGTAGCGAAACAAAATTTTTGGGGAGGTTTTTATGAAGACTTTTAAACGCATTGCTATGGCAACAACTGCTGCCTTGATGTTAAGCTCTGTTCCGGCGAGTGCCGATGATCTTCGTGATGATCTAGCCGCGGATATGCCAGGGTTGATGGAGCTTTATAAAGACCTCCACGCCAACCCAGAACTTAGCTTTGAAGAGTTTGAAACCGCGGCCAAATTGGCCAAACGGATGCGCGATCTCGGTTTTGATGTAACAGAAAAAGTCGGCAAAACCGGCGTTGTTGCGGTTATGAAAAATGGCGCTGGGCCAACCGTGATGCTGCGCGCTGATATGGACGGGCTTCCAGTGGTTGAGCAAACGGGGCTGCCTTACGCTTCAAAACGGATCGCAACGCCTGCATCGGGCGTTCAAACCGGCGTGATGCATGCCTGCGGACACGACACGCATATGGCGGGCTGGATTGGGGCAGCGCAATTGCTGGCCGAGCGCAAGGACGCATGGTCGGGTACTTTGGTCATGATCTTGCAACCAGCAGAGGAGCTGGGCGAGGGCGCCTTGGCGATGCTAGAAGACGGGCTCTACACACGCTTTCCCAAGCCGGACTACGTGCTTGGTTTTCACGATGCGGCGCAAATGCCAGCGGGCATGATTGGCTATTCCAGTGGTTTTGCGCTGGCCAATGTCGATAGTGTCGACATCACCGTGCCGGGCATTGGCGGCCATGGGGCCTATCCGCATACAGCCAAAGATCCAATTGTAATTGCCAGCGCGATTGTGATGCGCGTCCAAACTTTGGTCAGCCGTGAGAGTAACCCGCTCGACCCCGCAGTCATAACCGTCGGCAGTTTCCATGCCGGTGCAAAGCACAATATCATCTCTGATGAGGCTAAACTGCAATTGACGGTGCGTTCTTATAGCGACGAATCGCGCAAATTGTTACTCGACGGTATTGCCCGGATTGCAAAGGGTGAGGCAATAACTGCGGGCATGCCAGAAGATAGGATGCCAACGGTTGCGGTGCAGGACCCTTACACGCCATCAACCTACAACACGCCAGAATTCACAGACCGTGTTGTGGCAGGCTTTGACAAGCGCTTTCCCGGACGCGTGATAAAGGTTCCATCTGTGATGGGCGGCGAGGATTTTGGCCAATTTTACCGCGCTGATCGTGAGAATATTGAATCGCTGATCTTCTGGATTGGCGGCGTTCCGCAGGATCAATTCGAAGCATCGCAAAAAGGCGAGGTGAAGCTGCCGTCCTTGCACTCACCTTTCTGGGCCCCTGATGCAGAGAAGGTTATCGCAACGGGCGCAGAAACGCTGGCCAGTGCGACATTGGATTTGCTTGCTAAATAGAACGATGCCGCACCTGGATTTCAATTGTAAAACGGCCGCCGAAAACTGTGGGGTAGCTTCCGACGGCCGAACTCTCCTCCCCAGGAGATCGTGAACCTAGCTGTAGGTGCCTAAACGGTGGTGCAATGCGTTGACCTTGGCGAGTTCGTCGCGGTCTTCGGTTGTCTTGGCATGACTTTCCAAGGCGCGGCGCAAGAGCTTCATATCTGCTGTTGAAAGCAGGGCGCGAGCGCGGCCGGGTTCTTTTGCTTCAGTAGTCATAGTCTTGCTCCTTTCTAAGGGGCTGACAGGGCCAATTGGCCTCTGTGAATGGGCTCCAAGACAGCGCCGTTAGGCGGCTGCGAATTGGTTCATTGTGTTGTCTTTGCCGCCTGCCTTCAAGGCCGCTTCACCGGCGAAATATTCCTTGTGATCATCGCCAATGTCGCTGCCGGCCATATTCTGGTGCTTCACGCAGGCGATACCTTGACGGATTTCTTCGCGTTGAACGTTTTTCACATAACCCAGCATGGCTTGTTCGCCGAAATATTCACGGGCCAAATTGTCAGTCGACAATGCAGCGGTATGATAGGTCGGCAAAGTGATCAGGTGGTGGAAGATGCCTGCACGTTTTGCTGCATCCGCTTGGAAGGTACGGATCTTCTCATCAGCTTCAATCGCAAGTTCGGTAGCGTCATAGTCAACGCTCATCAAACGGTCTCGGTCATAGGCTGACACATCCTTGCCCGCTTCTGTCCAAATGTCGAAGATTTGCTGACGGAAGCTGAGCGTCCAGTTAAACGAAGGCGAGTTATTATACACCAGCTTTGCGTTCGGTACGACTTCGCGGATCCGATCAACCATACCAGCAATTTGCTCAATATGAGGCTTCTCTGTTTCAATCCAAAGCAAGTCAGCGCCTGCTTCCAATGAGCTGATGCCATCAAGAACGCAGCGATCTTCGCCTGTGCCAGCGCGGAACTGGAAAAGGTTAGATGGCAGGCGTTTTGGGCGAAGCAGCTTGCCGCCTTGGCTCAGGAATACATCGCCGTTTTGGATGTTGGCGGGATCAACCTCTTCGCAATCAAGGTAGCTGTTATACTGGTCACCCAGATCGCCTTCTTCCTTGGTGTAGGCAATTTGCTTGGTCAGGCCAGCACCAAGGCTGTCCGTGCGGGCTACAATGATGCCGTCTTCAACGCCCATTTCTAGGAAAGCGTGACGACATGCACGGATTTTCTGTGCGAAATCTTCATGCGGTACGGTAACTTTGCCGTCTTGGTGACCGCATTGCTTCTCATCCGAAACTTGGTTTTCAATCTGCAGAGCGCATGCACCCGCTTCGATCATCTTCTTGGCCAGCAGATATGTTGCCTCAGCGTTGCCGAAGCCTGCGTCAATGTCGGCAATAATTGGAACAACATGTGTCTCGTAATTGTCGATGGCATGCTCAAGGCGCTTGGTCTCAACGGCATCACCAGCTTCGCGTGCTGCATCAAGAGCGCGGAACATTCCGCCAAGTTCGCGGCTGTCTGCTTGTTTCAGAAACGTATAAAGCTCCTCAATCAAGGCCGGAACCGAAGTTTTTTCATGCATGGATTGGTCGGGCAGAGGCCCAAATTCGCTACGCAGAGCGGCAACCATCCAACCTGATAGGTAGAGGTAGCGCTGTTTCGTAGTGCCAAAATGCTTCTTGATCGAAATCATTTTTTGCTGTGCGATAAACCCGTGCCAGCAACCCAGCGATTGTGTGTACTGCGCGGGATCAGCATCATAGGCGTCCATATCGGCGCGCATAATTTTGGCGGTGTGCTTTGCAATATCGAGACCGGTGGGAAAGCGGTTTTGGATTTGCATACGAGCCGCGCTTTCCGCGTCAATCGCATTCCAAGCGGCGCCGCGTCCTTCGATAGTCTGGCGGAAGTTGTTGATGGTTGCTTGATAAGTCACTGGTTCTGTCTCCGGATATGGGGTGGGGAGGATTATCCCTTGCCCTTGGATAGTGGCTGGATGGAGTGTAAATCACCAGAGATACTTACAAACTTTCTTGTCTAAATGAGCGTATATTGGCCGTAATGCCTGTAAGGTTGTAAATATATTTACAATGTGCCATTAAGCTGGAACTATGTCAGATACATCAATTCTCGCGGGACCAGCCTTGCGCCGTTTGCGCAAGAAAGAGGGCAAAACACAAGCCGCTATGGCGGTAAGTCTTGGCATTTCGGCGAGCTACCTCAATCTAATCGAGCGCAATCAACGACCGCTCTCCGCCCGCGTATTGGTTCGGGTAATCGAGCAATATGAATTTGACCCACGCGCCCTGCGCGAGGATGAGACGATTGGCGGCATTGATGGCCTGGCGCGGCGATTGTCGGATGAGCGTTTCGCCGATTTAGGGATCGACCGCGATGAAGTAAGTGAATTTCTCGCCTCTGCCCCGCAGGCAGCCGCCGCCTTTGCTCGCCTGTATGACAATGCCAGCATTGATGAAGGTGGTATCAATGATGCGCTGCTCGCCTCGAGGCTTGAGATTGAGCGGTGGCGCAACCATTTTGCTGATCTCGATCATGCGGCAGAAGAGCTAGCCGATGAACTGCGTCTTTCTCGCGGTGATATTGGATCCGCGCTGACAGAAAGACTGCGCGAGAAACACCAGCTTTCTGTCCGTATTTTACCCTTGGAAGTGATGCCAGAGGCGTTGAGCAGGCTCGATCTGCATGCCCGACAATTGCAATTGTCTGAGATGTTGTCGCATTCCTCGCGCAATTTTCAAGTGGCGTTGCAGTTGGCGCAATTGGAGCAGCGCGATCAGATTGAGGCTTTGGTGGCGGGCTCGCAATTAATCGATCAGGGCGCGCGGCAATTGTTTGAGCGGCATCTTACGGCTTACTTTGCGGCAGCACTGATCATGCCTTATGGGCGATTTCTGCGCGCGTGCGAACAGACAGGATACGATATTCTTGTGCTGCAGCGGAGGTTCAGCGTCAGCTTTGAACAGGTTGCGCACCGCCTCACGACCTTGCAGCGCGTCGGGCAGCGCGGCCTGCCGTTCTTTATGGCGCGGGTTGATCGTTCGGGACAATTTTCAAAACGTTTTTCCGGTGCATCGGGCGCGACTTTATTAGAAAGCGAGGCCAGCTGCCCTTTGTGGAATGTGCATCAGGCGTTCGATCGGCAAGGTGAACTTTGTGTTCAATCTATCCGCGTTGAAGGCAGTGATTCTGGTGCCAATCACTGGCTGACAATGGCGCAAACAGTCGCAGGAACGGGCGGTGTCGGCGAAGCAAGTTTTGTGATCGTTCTTGGTTTAGAGGGGCGACTAGCGCTTGATACAGCAGCGGCACGCGGGTTTGACCTTTTGCCTGAAGCTGCCCAGCCGATCGGTCTTGGTTGTGCGCGCTGCCACCGTGCGGGATGCCGTCAAAGGTCGCTTCCGCCAAGGGGGGCGCCCCTCCATATTGACCGAATCATTCGCGGTGTAACCCCGTTCGATTTTCGAACGATGGAAGAGCGAGAACGCTAAAGTTCTTCCTAAAGCGTGCCCGGTATAGTGGCTTAAGATGTTATTAGGGGTAAGTTCCGTGTAATTTCATCTGCTTAGAATATGACTGTAAAATTTACCGACATTTCATCTCTACGCTTTAGAGCAGTCTCGTAAATCACGAGGGCTTTCAAAGCACAGAACAATGATCCGACTGTTTAAACACTATATTCCGCATGCCGTGCTGCTGCTCGCATTGCTTGATTATGCTTTGCTGGTGCTGGCTGGGGAATTGGCGTGGCAATTGCGCGCCAATCAGATCGGGATAGATGCTGGGCCGTTTGATGAAAGAGGTTTGGCGCTAAGCGGGTCGGCTTTGGTGGTGTGGCTCGCGATGGTTGCGGTGGGTGTGTATGGCCCGTATGCGTTGCGCAGCTTGCGGTTTGCATCGGCGCGCCTGCTTGTCTCAATCAGCCTCGGTATTCTGGCACTTGTAGCCATCGATTTCGTTGTTCAAACGCAGGCATTCTGGCGCTCAACCCTATTCTACGGAATGTTCTTTGCGATTGCGATGATGGTGATCGACCGGCTCTTGCTGAACAGTTTTTTAGGTTCTTCTGCTTTCCGCCGCCGGGTTATGGTTTTGGGCGCAGGCTCGAGGGCTCAACGTTTACGCGAGCTTGGCGATAAGCCCGAAACCGGCTTTGCAATAGTGTCCTATATAGCGATGAACGAAGGTGAGCGTGTCGTAGAAGAAGCCATTACGCGTGATGCAATCCATGATTTGGGGCGTTTTGTTGAAAACCTCGGTGTGAGCGAAGTTGTGCTTGCACTGCAAGAGCGCCGCAACTCAATACCAATGAAGGATCTGTTGCGCATCAAAACTAAAGGTGTGCACGTCAATGACTTTTCAAGCTTTCTGGAACGTGAAACGGGATGCGTTGACCTCGACACTGTAAATCCAAGTTGGTTGATTTTTTCCGATGGCTTTTCCTCCAGCCGCTTACTGTCGAGCGGGGCAAAGCGCGTTTTCGACATTGTCGCGAGCCTAATTTTGTTGATTGCAACTTTGCCAATCATCCTAATTTTTGCAATTTTAGTGAAGCTGGATAGCAAAGGTCCGGCATTCTTCCGCCAAGAACGTGTCGGGCTTTATGGTCAGCCCTTCCACCTTATCAAGCTTCGCTCGATGAGCACGGATGCGGAAAAAGATGGTGCAAAATGGGCTGAAAAAAACGATCCACGCGTTACACGTGTCGGCCGGTTTATTCGTAAGGTTCGGATTGATGAACTGCCTCAAACTTGGAGTGTTCTCAAAGGGCAAATGAGCTTTGTGGGACCGCGTCCAGAAGTTCCCCAATTTGTCACCGATCTAGAAGAGCACCTGCCGTTTTACGCCGAGCGCCATATGGTCAAACCCGGTATTACGGGCTGGGCGCAGATCAATTACCCCTATGGTGCGTCGATCGAGGATTCCCGCAAGAAGCTGGAATACGATCTTTACTATGCCAAAAATTACACGCCGTTTCTTGATCTGGTTGTTTTGTTGCAAACAGTGCGCGTGGTCCTGTGGCCTGAGGGCGCTCGATGAATGTACTTTTGCAGCAATTAGTCCCGCATATCGCTTTTGTGGGCCATATCGCAGGAGCAGTGCTGTGCGGTTTGGCAGCGCTATGGATGGCAAAAAACGGCGACCCGGCTCGTAAAGACCGGGTCGCAGGTATTGTCGCGGCGGCGGCAACGGGTGCTTGGTGTGGCTTGGCTGCGGCGCTTGATCCGCTTTCACCGTCAACGCAAATGGCAGAGATTGTGCGCAATCTTTCTTGGATTTACCTGCTGTTCCGTCTCTTCGCCAATGATGGCCGGGACGAGACCATGCGACCTGTTCGTCCGGTTATCGTAGTCTTGGCTGGCGTTGAAACTCTCCATATTCTGCTGGTAACATTTTTGGTTAGGTTTACCGATTATGCGCCTGTGGCCGAATTGGTGTTTCAGATTGCGGCGATCTTGCGGGTTTTGGTTGCGATCGGCGCGATGGTGCTGCTGCATAACTTATTCGCCGGTGCGACCAGCAGTGCGCGTAAATTGCTGCGCTGGAGTACGATTGCATCTGCGGGCATTTGGGTTTTTGACCTTAATCTTTACACTGTCACCTACCTCAGCAGCGAGGCTCCGATGATCCTTTACGGATTGCGCGGTGCAGTATCTGGGGTGTTTGTTGTTGCGCTTGCGATTGGCGCGAATTCAGCAACCTTAGGGTACCAATTGCGGCCATCGCGGGCGGTTACTTTCCAATCATTGTCGCTGCTGGTTATTGGTGCGTATCTGATTGTAATGTCGCTAGTGAGCGAGGCTTTGTTTTCGCTCGGCGGTGAGTTCGCGCGGCTAATGCAAACTGGGTTTTTGGCGCTTGCGATCCTTGCTGCTATTATTTGGTTGCCATCAAAAAAAGCACGCAGTTGGGTGCGGGTCACAGCGATCAAACACTTGTTCCAGCACCGTTATGATTACCGCTCTGAATGGTTGCGATTTACCCAGACTATTGGCCGTACCAACAGCGCCGAGGACAGCTTTGAAGAGCGCGCAGTAAAGGTCTTAGCAGACATCACCGAGAGCCCGGCAGGTGTTCTGCTCGCGCCTACCGAAGAAGCCGAATTAGAGCTGGTTGCGCGGTGGAAATGGCCGACATTAGAAATTCCCGCGCAAGCGGCTGAATACCGGCTTACCGGCATGCTGGAGCAGAGCGGGTTTATTATCGACCTAGACGAAGTTCGCGCGGGCACGGACCATCACGGAGAAGCTGGCTTTGTTCCCGATTGGTTGGTCGGTGCGCATGACGCATGGGCGTTGGTTCCATTGCAGCATTTTGACCGCTTGGTCGGTGTCGTTGTGCTGGCCAGGCCGCGTGATAGCCGTCAGCTTGACTGGGAGGATTTTGATCTTCTCAAAGTCGTAGGTCAGCAGCTTGCCAGCTATTTGGCAGAGCGTTCCGGCCAACAAGCCTTGATGGAAGCAAGCAGGTTTGATGAGTTTAATCGCCGAATTGCGTTCGTTATGCATGATGTGAAGAACCTCGCTAGCCAAATGTCGTTGCTTGCGCGCAATGCGGAAAGACATGCTGACAAACCAGACTTTCGTGCCGATATGCTGGTCACCCTGCGAAATTCATCCGACAAGCTTAACACGCTGCTTGAACGCCTTGGCCGTTATGGCACCGGCCAGGCGCTTGCGATGCGCCCGATCCGCTTGAATGAGTTGGCCAAGCGGTTGATTGCGCGTTTCAAAGACATCCGTGAAGTCACGTTAGCACATGCAGAAAAATCCATAGTCATGGCTGATGAGGAAGCGTTGGAGCAGGCTTTGGTGCATCTCATCCAGAATGCGATTGATGCCAGTGAGGATGATCAACCGATTTTTGTCGATGTTGCCAATGACGGGATGCGTGGCAGCATACAGGTTATCGATTCAGGCAGCGGCATGGCACCGGAATTTGTGCGCAACGGCCTGTTCAAACCGTTCGTCTCTTCCAAATCCGGCGGCTTTGGCATTGGCGCCTTCGAAGCGCGTGAACTGGTCCGCGGAATGGGTGGCCGGCTCGATGTCGAATCGCGCGAGGGTATTGGAACTCGCTTCGGTGTAACTTTGCCGCTGGTAGAGGCCGCTGAACTTATTAATCGCCGCATGGGCTCTGATGCAGAACCTGAGACTTTTGAGGAAATATGATGGCTGACAAGAGACCCGCATTGCTGGTTGTTGAGGACGATGAGGGTCTGCAAGCGCAGCTCAAATGGGCCTATGATGATTTCGAGGTCACGATCGTCGGCGACCGCGAGGGGGCAATTTCTGCGCTGCGTTCGATCGAACCTGCAGTGGTGACGTTGGATTTAGGTTTGCCGCCAGACCCTGATGGGACAACTGAGGGCCTGGCCGTGCTTGATGCCATTATGGAACTGAAACCTGAAACCAAAGTTATTGTTGCCTCTGGTCATGGCGCACGCGAAAGTGCCCTTTCAGCGATTGAGCGCGGGGCCTATGATTTCTATCAGAAACCAGTCGACATCGACGCGCTAGGCCTGATTGTGCGTCGTGCATTTAACCTGCATGCGATCGAGCAGGAAAACCGCCGTCTGATCGCACGGTCTGGTGAAGACAAAAAGGTGTTGGGCCGCTTAATCACAGCTGCTCCTGAAATGGTCAAAGTGGCGCGGACAATTGAGCGTGTCGCCTCCACCAATGTCTCAGTCATGTTGCTTGGCGCAAGCGGGACGGGCAAGGAATTACTGGCTCAAGGCTTGCATGATGCCAGTGACCGCAAAGATGGCCCGTTTGTCGCAATAAACTGTGCCGCCATTCCTGAGAATTTACTGGAAAGTGAGCTTTTTGGTCACGAGAAGGGCGCATTCACTGGCGCTGTCAAAACGACAGAAGGCAAGATTGAAAGTGCCAACGGCGGCACGCTTTTCCTAGATGAGGTCGGCGATATCCCGCTTCAATTGCAAGTCAAATTGCTTCGCTTTTTACAGGAGCGCAAGATTGAGCGGATCGGCGGGCGCAAGGAAATTGCGGTTGATACGAGGATTGTCTGCGCCACTCACCAAGACCTTGAGGCAATGATCAGCGAGCAGGCTTTTCGTGAGGATCTATTTTACCGCCTCGCTGAAATCGTAATCCGCATTCCAGCACTGGCTGAGCGGGCAGGCGATGCTACATTGCTGGCCAAGACTTTCCTCAAACGTTTTTCAAAGGAAATGAACCCAGCTGTCACGGGACTTGCACCCGATGCACTGGCCGCGATTGATGCGTGGAATTGGCCGGGCAATGTTCGCGAGTTGGAGAACCGCGTTAAGCGCGCGGTGATTATGGCCGATGGCAAATTAATCGCAGCAGAAGACCTCGATTTGACACGGGATGGGAATGAAGAACCCTGTGCGCTCAATCTGAAAAGCGCGCGCGAGGAAGCGGACCGTAAGGTCATCCGACACGCTCTTGCCCGCAGTGAAGGCAACATCTCCAGCACAGCAAAATTGCTCGGGATCAGCCGCCCAACATTGTATGACCTGCTCAAGCAATATGACCTTCAGGGCTAAACTTACTGGCCTAACCCTTTGCAGCGCCATGGCGCTGTCACTGGCCGCGTGTAGCGAGCCAGAAGAAAGCCTAACGCCATTTGAGCAGGGCTTGGCGAGCCTTGAAAATGGCGATGGTATCGGCGCAGAAAAAGTGCTGCGAGAGGCGCTTGAAGGCGGAGCGGAACGCGCTGACATTGCCGCATTTATGGGTGAGGCTGAACTGATACAAGGCCAGCTGGCCGAGGCACGCGAATGGCTGGGCAAGGGCGAGTTTTCTGACGATAGCCGGTCGCGCGGCTTTCATATGCTGGCAAAGCTGGAAATGCGTGAAGGCAATTTGCCCGCAGCAGGCCGCGCTTTTGACGCGGCGCTCAAGGACAATATGGAAGACCCAGCGCTTTGGGTTGATATTGGCCGTCTGCGTTACGTTGGCGGAGAGCAGGTGCAGGCTATCGAGGCGGCTGATTACGCCGTTGAATTGGGCCCGCATTATGCGCCAGCTTTGCATTTTAGCGGGCAATTGGTGCGCGATGCACACGGCATGGAAGCGGCCCTGCCGTGGTTTGAGGCTGCGTTAAACTATGCCCCAGACGATCCGGCGATCCTGGCTGATTTAGCGGCAACGCAGGGTGAGCTTGGCCGTGCCAAGGCGATGCTGGAAACCATCCGCAACCTTGCCAAAATTAGCCCGGGCGACAGGCAAATAGTTTATCTGCAAGCAGTGGTCGCGGCGAGGGCGGGGGATTCGGCTTTGGCCCGGTCATTGCTTCAGCGCAGCGGCAACATTGCCCGCGAAGTGCCCGCCGCAATGTTGCTGTCCGGTGCGATTGATTTGCAAAATGGCAATTTCGCCAGTGCGGCGCAAACATTGGACAAACTGGCCAAGAAGCAACCAGATAATAAGCGGGTTCAGGTGCTGCTCGCCCGTGCATTGTCATTGGGTGGGAATCATCGCGAATTGGTTCACCGCTTTGCCGGTGTAGCCTTGCTACCCAGTTCATCGCCGTATTTGGTGACGGTGGTTGGGCGTTCTTACGAACAATTGGGCGACCGCGAGGCAGCGGCCTATTTTCTGGACCGTGCAGCTCAGCCGCGCAGCACCAATTTGATTGCGATGAAAGGGTCGGAGGCGCGGGCCTTGGCTGCAAGACGCGCGAATCAGTCAGGCGACAACACATTGTCTTTGGTGCGCGAGTTGATTGTGAACGGTCAGACCGGCGTTGCACTCCAGAAGTCGGAGAGTTTCTGGCAACAGTTCAACGGTTCCGCTGATGCATCCAGTCTTGCAGGTGATGCACAATTGGTCCGGCGCAATACAGAGGCTGCGCTGCAGCGCTACGAGAGTTCGGCCAAGGTTCGGCGTCCATGGCACCTCGCGCGGCGGATGATATTGACTTATCGTGCGCTTGACCGGCGCGAAGATGCAGAGGCATTGGTTGCACAATATGTGCGCGGCGATCCCGGCAATGTTGAGGCGACCAGCATGATGGCGAGTGTTTTGGTCGATGTACAGAAATGGCAAGCGGCGGCATCGCTGCTTGATCATGCGATGGCCCAAGGCGGATCGCGCGACCCCAGTTTGATCGCTCTGCGCGCCCGTGTGGCAATTGCTTTGGGTGACAAGTCAGCAGGGCTTGCGTTCGCTCAGAAAGCTTATCAAATGCAGCCAACAAGCCCAATCACCGCCAATATGTTGGTGCTGGCGCGCAATATGAATGGGATGCCTGCAGGACCAACCGAGTACTTGATGGAAAAGGCCCGCGTATTGGGGGCTGAATAGGCTACTCGACAAATTGCGCGGCGACAGGCAGGGCCTTTGCCCATGCGCGGCTTGCTCTCCAAATTTGCTGATCCGATGATCGTAATGCTGCTGCTGGCCATTGTGCTAGCCAGCATTGTGCCCGCAGTTGGCGAACAGCGCGTAACAGCGCAGGCCGTCGCCAATGTTGGTGTGTTTGTGCTGTTCCTCGTTAATGGCATGCGGATCAAGCGTACCGAGATTATGCGCGGCTTTGCCAATTGGCGATTTTTTCTGCCGTTGATGATCTGGGTGTTTGGCGCGATGGCGCTGGCGGGGTTGGGAATATCGAGTTTGGCTTCAGCAATTCTCGAGCCCAAAATCGCGCTCGGATTTCTATTTCTTGGCTGTCTGCCATCCACGATCCAATCGGCAACCAGTTACACCACGCTGGCAGGCGGCAATGTGGCCTTGTCTGTAGTGGGCGCTGCGCTGATCAATATCGCAGGCGTATTTGTCACAGCGCCGCTGTTTGCAGTGCTGGGCGGCGGTGTGATTGCAGAATTGGATAGTCAGGTCATCACTCGGATTGGAACGATCCTGATCCTGCCCTTTATCATTGGGCAAATGGTGCAGGGCTGGACGTATGAGTGGGTGACGCAGCGAAAGACGAAGATCATTTGGCTGGATCGCATAGTGATCGCCATATTGGTCTATGTCGCGTTTTCGGGCGCGATTGAGCAAGGCCTTGCCACCATGTTTACGCCTGTAACGGGCGGGATATTATTTGCGCTGACAGGCGTATTTATGTTGGCGGCCAATGCAACAGCTTGGGGCGTGAGCGGATTGCTTGGCTATCCCCGCAACGACCGGATCGCATTCCTGTTTGCAGGCGCACAGAAAAGCGTCGCAATAGGGGCGCCGATGGCTGCGATCCTATTTACACCAGAGGTGGCAGGCTTCGTTATCGCGCCTTTATTGCTGTATCATTTGCTTCAATTGATTTTGGCCGCCCCATTGGCAGCACAATTTGCGCAAAATGATGGCTAATCAGCCTTCCGGATTGCGCTTATTATATCGCAGTGACCACCACAGGCTCAGCCCGATCATCATCGCGCCAATCAGGCCAGTAATCGTCTCCGGTATGTGCCAGCGTGCCGACACCAGCATTATGCCGCCCAGCGCGATAATCGCCCAAAACGCGCCATGCTCTAGATAGCGATATTGCGACAAAGTGCCTGCGCGGACGAGGTGAATGGTCATACTACGTACGAACATAGCGCCGACGGAAAGCCCAAGCGCAATGATGATCATATTGTTCGACAGGGCAAAAGCGCCGATCACACCGTCGAAGCTAAAGCTGGCGTCGAGAACTTCTAGATAGAGGAACCCGCCAAGCCCGCTTCGCACAATCTCGCCAGCGGCTTTCTTGCGCGCCTCGCGTTGCTCAATCATCGCGCCCAGCGCATTCACGCCGATAAATGTGATGAGGCCAAGGATTGCTGCGGTTAGGAATGTGGTTTGATCCGCGGCGTTCAGTGTCGTTGAAATGCCGTAAATCAGCGCCAGAACCAGCCCAATTTCCACCGCCGGAATGCTGGAAACTTTGCTTATGGCCCGCTCAATTACGCTGATCCAGTGAACGTCCTTCTCCTCATCAAAGAAGAAGGTCAGGCCGACCATCGCAAGGAATGAACCGCCAAAACCGGCTATACCAATATGCGCGCCAGAGACGATTCTTTCGTAACGGACAGGATCATTTAACGACAGATCGATGGCCTCTAGGGGCCCCAGTCCTGCCGCAATCGCAACAATGGCGATGGGAAATACAATCCGCATGCCGAACACGGCGATCAATATGCCAATGGTTAGAAATCGCTGCTGCCACACGGGGTCCATCTCGCGCAGGACGGTGGCATTCACAACCGCATTGTCAAAGCTCAATGACACTTCAAGTATCGACAATACGAACACGATCCAGAGGATGCTGAGCGTCGCGCTAACCGAACCCGTGCTTGCCCAGCCATACCATCCAGCCAGAACAAAACACAGCGCGGTAAAGCCGAGCGAGAAGCTGTAATATCGCAGCAGGGTTTGCATAATTGTGGAGCGCTTACTTCTTGGGTTGATATGTTTGATCAGCGGTGGGGAAAGCGCGTGTGCGCACCTCATCCGCATATTGCGCGACCGTTTTATCGATCACCTCGGCGATGTTTTCATACCGCTTTACAAAGCGCGGCACGCGTTCAAACATGCCAAGCATATCCTCGGTCACCAAAACTTGCCCGTCGCATTCAGCGGAGGCGCCGATACCAATCACAGGAATTTCCAGCGATTGAGTAAGGGCAATGGCAATCGGCTCGATCACGCCTTCTGCCACAACAGCAAAAGCGCCTGCATCTTGCACCGCCTTGCCATCGTGCATGATTTTCTCGTGCTCCTCTTGGCTGCGTCCGCGGGCAGCATATCCGCCCAGCACATTGACCGCCTGAGGGGTCAGGCCGACATGGGCCATTACCGGAATGCCGCGTTGGGTGAGGAATGCAATGGTTTCTGCCATCGCTTCGCCGCCTTCCAGCTTAACCGCAGCACATCCAGTGTCCGCCATGATTTTTGCCGCGACTTCAAATGCTTTTTCCGGCGAGGCTTCATAAGCGCCAAAGGGCATATCGACGACGACTAGGCTATGATAGCTGCCGCGAACCACTGCTGCGCCGTGATTGATCATCATATCGACGGTAACGGGCAAAGTACTATCGAGCCCGTAGATCACTTGGCCAAGGGAATCGCCCACCAGCAATATATCGCAATGCGTATCAAGCAATTGGGCCTGGCGCGCAGTATAGGCCGTTAGCATGACCAGCGGCTCTTTGGTTTTGCCATCTTGCTTGTGATCACGGATGCGCGGCACTGTCAGCCGCTTGCGCGGTTTGGGCGTCGGGGTTGCGCGGCTTGTCGAGGTGTTGAGTTGAAAAGTTGTAGACATGGGCGAGGCTTTAAGCCGCGTTCGGGTGAAAGGCAAAGCTTAGCCGTTTACGCGGGGCAGGTTTCGTTGCATGGTTGCGCAATAATACTGCGCTTGTGGGAGCGCATGGGGAAGAGAGACAAAGATTATGGCAGGTGCAGCAGGTTCAAAAGCGCGCGAGGGTTGGTCTTCGCGCACCGGGTTCATTCTGGCGGCGGTCGGTTCGGCTGTTGGACTGGGCAATATGTGGCGATTTCCTGCAGAAGCGGGCGAGAATGGCGGCGGCGCATTTGTGCTATTCTACATGTTCTGCGTTTTGTTGATCGGCCTCCCAGTGTTGTTGTCTGAAGTTTTGATCGGACGGCACGGACAATCCTCTGCGCCAGAAAGCGTTCGCCGGGTTGCCCGCGATTCCAATGCGCCGGAAGGGTGGAGCATTCTGGCATCTATGGGTGTGTTTGCGGCCTTCCTTATCCTCAGCTTTTACTGCGTTGTTGGCGGTTGGGTGCTGTATTATATCGGCGTTTTCGCCGGTGACCTGTTCCAAACGGGCTTAACCGGCGGCGCTTTTGAAGG
>JALZVZ010000177.1 GCA_023299945.1 Altererythrobacter sp.
GGGCGAATTGTCGAGCCGGACAGCGGCGGCACATATGATTTCCTTGCTGGCGGAAGAAACTGGCGGCGGCTTGCAATTTAAACGCTCCGATGATGCGCTCGTTCTGGGCGCGGTTCTGCCCCAGCCAGAAGGCATGATCGGCTGAATATGGGCAATTCAGAGAACATTGGCGGGCCCGCAGATAAAGGGCTGGTCCACCGTGAATGTCTCTCGCCCAATTGCAATGAACGCAAACTGCCGATCACAATGGCCGTGCTGCATTACACCGAAATGCACAGCGCGGAGGCTGCGCTGGAACGCCTATGCGATCCTGAGGCTCAGGTAAGCGCGCATTATCTGATCGCGGAAAGCGGCGAGGTCATCAGGCTAGTGCCTGAGGCAAAGCGCGCATGGCATGCCGGGCGCAGCGCGTGGCGCGGGATCGCCGATGTGAATTCGGCCAGTATTGGGATTGAGCTCGATAATCTGGGGCATTTTGGCGGAGAACCGCCGCGCGCGTTTGCCCCTGCGCAGATCGCCTCGCTGGTTCCTCTGCTGGCACGTATTGTGAAGGATTATGACATTCCGCGTGCCAATGTCGTAGCGCATTCCGATGTTGCGCCGGAGCGAAAAGTGGATCCGGGCGAAATGTTCCCATGGGAAGTGCTTGCCGATCACGGTTTGTGCCTAGATCGGCCCGAAAAGCTGCAATTGGGCGATCCGTTTGACAATGACGGAGCGTTCTATCTCGCGCTTGAACGCATTGGATATGACATCACCGATGGGCGCAAAGCGGTTGAAGCATTTCAGCGGCGCTGGCGGCCAGAACGCATCGATGGAAATATTGATGGGCAAATTCGCGCCATCGCATTCCAATTATTGCTTGATCGGGACGAGGGGCGTTCGCGATAGTTTTAAGAAAGGGGATTTTACAAGTTGTGACAGTTTAATCCGTAAAACCGTGTAGAAGATCATTAATATTTTACAAGTCAAGATTCGTTTCACAAATCAAGATTTGATTATTTTAGGGAGGGGAAGCCCATGATTAAGAAATTAGCAGCCGAATTTTTCGGCACGTTTTGGCTGGTGTTTGGAGGTTGCGGTTCAGCCGTACTCGCCGCTGTATTTATGACACCGGAGCCAGGCGCTATTCAGCTCGGCATTGGCTTTGTCGGCGTATCGCTGGCTTTTGGTCTGACGGTTATGACAATGGCTTACACTGTTGGCCATATTTCAGGCGGACACTTTAACCCCGCTGTATCCCTCGGTCTTGCGATTGGCGGACGGTTTAGCTGGAGTGAGCTTGTGCCCTATTGGGCAGCGCAGGTAATTGGCGGCTTCTGTGCAGCGGGAGCATTGTTCCTGATTGCCAGCGGCGCACCAGATTTTGCCGCCGGCGGTTTTGCCTCTAACGGTTACGGCGAATTGTCGCCGGGCGGTTACTCGATGACCTCAGCTTTAATTGCTGAAATCGTACTGACGGCGATGTTCCTGATCATCATTTTGGGTTCAACATCATCCAAAGCGCCTGCAGGTTTTGCACCGATTGCAATCGGTCTGGGCCTCACGCTTATCCACCTTATTTCGATACCCGTAACGAACACATCGGTTAATCCGGCGCGTTCAACAGCTGTGGCCTTCTATGCTGAAAACTCAGCCTTCGTTGGCCAACTCTGGCTCTTCTGGGTCGCACCACTGATCGGCGCTGCTATTGGCGCGTTGATCTGGAAGACGCTGCTTAGTTCTGAGGACTAAGTAGTAACTGCCAGTTACGGCAAACGAGGGAGGGTCGGTTTCGCAAGAGACCGGCCCTTTCTTTGTGTGCGGCCCTTTATTTATCGAAGTTTGGGGCGTATTGGCTGCCACGTCAGGGGGCCAAGGCAGCCGCGGGTTTCGTAAGAAGCGCGAGGAAAGTCCGGGCTCCACGAAATATGGGTGGCGGGTAACGCCCGCCGGTTCTGAACTCGTTTCAGGATTAGGGACAGTGCCACAGAGAGCAAACCGCCGATGGAAGGTGCCCCTTGGGGCGCTTCACAGGTGAGGGTGAAAGGGTGCGGTAAGAGCGCACCGGGGGTCTGGCAACAGGCCTCGCATGGTAAACCCCACTCGGAGCAAGGCCAAATAGGGGCCTCGCGCCCACTTGTTGGGCAGGGGTGTTTCGCCCCGAGAGGCCCGGGTTGGCTGCTTGAGCGCAGGGAGCAATCCCTCGCCTAGATGAATGGCTGCCCAGTGTGGGTGGGTCTGCCCTTAGCAATTTGGGTGGATACCGCCTGCCAAGACAGAACCCGGCTTATGCGGCCCCCTGATGTTTTGCTGGTTTGTGCCCGCCATCCGGCGCGCGATTTCCTCGCTCATCGGATCTTTGATCGCATCGCTGCGGGCGGCCAGTCGGCCTTGCGGCTTCTGCGAAGCCGCTTTGTGCAATACGCCGCCCCTATCACCTTGGGTTCAGCGGCAGCTTGTTCTACTGCTCAAATGGGCAAGCAGAACGGGGCCGCAAATGTTAGAATTCGTCGCAAGTGCTTTAGCTTTGGTGTTGGCGCAAGCGCCGCAGAAAACACCGGAACAAGCCGCCGCGCAAGCGGTGGAGCTAATCCAGCCGTTGCCTTCTGATAAGGTCGACGCGATCCGCGCCGTCTGCGCCTTGCCTGCGGATGCAAAGTTCATCGATGGGCGCCATATCGCCAGTGCAGATGAGCTTGCCACGATGTTAGAGGGCTTGGAGCTCGATACCCCTTCTGGCCCGCGTACGATCATCACTGGCGCTAAATTTGTGGGCGAAGACATTACAGTGATGCTCGAAAAGCTGGCGGGCGGCTGCATCCATGAAAGCGACTTGTCGGGCACACGGGCGGAGGCTGCGAGTTTTGCTGGATCATCAATGATCAATTCTTCCATCGAGGGGGCGGATTGGTCCAGCGCCATCCTCAATGAAACGCGGCTTATCGGGGTCAATGCGAAGGATGCCAATCTCGCCGGGGCCAGTTTGCGCAGCGCCCTTTGGAAAGGGCAAAACTTTAACAGCAATCTTGCCAAAACCAACTTTGCCGGCGCGCTGATGCTGGGCTTTCGGTTTGAATGCGGGATCACCATGGATGAAAGCTGTGGCGGCAGTTCGGGCGCGAAATTCGACCGTGCGGATCTGAGCGCTGCTGACCTCGCCGAATTTCCGACATGGGGTTATGACAGTTTCGATAAATCCAATTTTGACAACACGCGTATCCATCCGCGCGCTTTGGTTAGCATGCCGGGCATGGAGATCGGTGGGCCGATTGTGCTCGCCAGTGCTGGGCGGCGCTGGGACGAGGATCAGAGCAAGGATACAGGCGTTACAATTTCGCCTGCTCAGTTTGCCCAATTGCGCGATGATGCGCTGTTTATGAGCAATGGCAAGCCCAGCTTCGATTGTGCCAAGGCGAGCATTGCTGCAGAGGAAATCATCTGCGGCGAATATGCATCCGAATTGCGCAGCCTCGACCGTGATATGGCCAAGGCCTATGCGCAATATCGCGAACACCGCCGGGGCACTGCGCGCGCCCTTGGAATTGCTGGCGAGACGGGCCGCGAGACTTCCGCAATCAGCCCGCAAGCCAATTGGCTGCGTCTGCGCAATCGCTGCGATGATCATGCCTGCATCAAACAATCATATGAGGATCGGATCAGCGTCTTAATCAGCGACATAGGAACCGAGCTTAATCTCGCTCCGGATCAGAGCGTCGGCTTTCATGAAGATGTGCTGCCGCTCAGCGCCGATATGCGCAAAACTGAATTGTATAAGCGCATTCTGCCCGTGCTGGAGGGGGCGAGCATGCAGGATGTTACCCTCACTGGATTGGAAGATGGCAGCATCCGGATTGAGGGCACTGCGGTGGGCGGAAATGCGCATTT